>JAKSBL010000370.1 GCA_022361115.1 Spirochaetota bacterium
AAATAAGTTTTATTTAGCTAATTAAAAGCACTTATTCCTGTAGAGTTCCATCATTGCATGGGGAATCCTCATCTGTATAGTGGGCTGTTTCCGGACTGACAGGTTTATTACAATTTGGTAAAGGGTTGTTACTGGTTTTTTGTTCTTCTTTTTTAGGTTTTTTATACTCTTGTTGTTCCATGGTTCGCTCCTTTTTTAAAAACAGATCCATGTTCTCCTGATTTTCATCCTTAAAATAGTCATTGATTATAAATTATCTTACTCTATTACCTGGTAGATTTTCATAATCAATACTCTTTCTATTTTAAAGGTAATAAATAAACAGAGAAAAGTCTATAAAAAGTTAGAAGATTCTAACAAAATTTTATTTTATTTCTCATTTTATCAGTAAAAAATATGTTAAAATGGTGTTAGAGTCAGGTGTTTTACCGCTTTAAGTGAGGGGTATATGAAAAAAATAGGTTTATTATTATTGGTAGTTGTATTATTATCATCCTGTATCAGTTCAGTTAAAAAAGATACAGAAAAAAGAATAAAAAACAGTTTTGCTGAAATAAAGAAGCTCATTAAGGAGATAGAAAAACAAGTAGAGCAAAAGGATGTAGAACCTTTAGTGCAAGAATTAATTGAAAAAATCGAACAATCCGGAAAAAATCTTTCTGATTTTGTTGATTCTACAGGGAAACATCTGGATGAAAACTGGCTTTTTGAGCAAAAGAAAAAAGGCTGGCTCAATGACTTAAAATACCATACAGAAAAGTTTGTTTTAGAACTTAAGGAAGTTGATAGTGAACAGTTGATCGAATATGGGAAACAAATAAAAAAAATTGCTGATAGGATTGGTAAAAATATTTTGGAAACTTTATTTATTATGGTCGAACATTTGGAAGAAAAATCCATTGAGTATTCAAAATCTGATATTTTTAAAGCCTTAAAAGAAATTTGGAAATAAAGATTAGCAAAAAGATTTTAAATTCAAATAATCTTTTGTTTCTTTTTGTGTTGCAGTATCTCTAATGTTTGACAACAAATCATAGTGATAACATTAACTGCTTCCAGGTCACTAATTCGGTAACATTTATTTTTATGATCAGTTAAATTCAAGACACCGATTACATTGTTATGGACAATAATAGGTTGTGAAATAAAGGAACGGCTCTCATATTCCCCTGCATAAAGAAACTGGTGATCTGAATAAAGATCAATATTTTCTACAAAAATTCTTTTTTTTCCTAAAGCAACTTTATTTGCCATCGACTGGGAAGGGAGAATAAACTCTTTTAACTTAAGTTTTTCTTCTTGCCTTCTGCCGGTAATTTTATAAATATATAACTCATTTGTCTTATTAAAAAGCATGATCGAGCCTTTTTGTGATTGAGTTAAACTGGTACTCCAAAAAAGTGCTTTTTCAAAAACTTCTGAATAAGTTGCAGCTTGATAGATATCTTCTACCATATTAGAATATCTCAAGTAAATCTCGTCTATCTTTTCCATTAGTGAATTCATTTCTGTAGTCGGTGAATCAAGGGCAGGTTTTTTTTCTTTTTGTGATTTGTGCTGGTTTATTGTGTTTTCAACTGATTGCTTTTGTTGTAATAAAGCTAGTTTTGCAGCTTCCAGTTTACTTTCGTTTTTTACTTCTGAAAAGATTAACTTAATCATAATTGAGGTGATTAATATAAAAAAGATCGTCAGAACGATTAAATAAATGATTGCAAGTACAGGATTTCCAAAATCAAAAAAACGGTATTGTTCTAAGAATTCAGATTGCTGGAGTTTTAAATTAGTTACACCTAAAAAATAGAGAAACAAAAATAAGAGAATGACGACAATAAAAGAGAAAATAAAATAGAGTTTTCTCATTTTGAATATCTCACATTGATAAAGAGTTGATAAAAAATTTGTTTTTTTAATGAAGAACTCAATTTAATGTAATACCTGCCTTCAGCTAGATTTCGGGCTGTAATACTTGTGGAATGATTATTTTGAGTAACTAAAGTACCATCTGTTTTGTATATCTCAATCAATGGGATTTCTCCGCTATGTTTGGACAAGGAAACATCCAAACTTTTTGATTTTTTTAGTAAATCAACTTTAAACCAGTCCTGGTCATTTGTCAGAATTACCCCTTTTATTTCTTCGCCTGGTAGTATTTCGGTTGCACTTTCTTTTTTATCATTGAACTCTCTTTCAAAATAGATTGGTTTTTCATTTTCTGATAATTCTTCATTTATAGAAAGATAATAAAGAGGATCCTTTTGGTTATTTGTACTGATATTACCACTGATGCGTAAGTAGTATTCTCCTTTTTGGTTACTCAAAAAAAGAAATTTTTCACTCCCGCCCCAGGATGCAGAATTAATCCCCCCCCCCCCCCCCCCCCCCCCCCCCCTCATCCCCAAATTAATATCCAGGTTGGATAAAGTTTCAACTTCAACTGAAAAATCATATATCTGCTCTTCATCAATCAGTATTTGATAATAATCTATATCACCTTTTGGGGTAATATAACCTTTTTTAATTTCTCCTAATTTAATAGGGACAGCATCTTTGATTGTATTATTAGGTTCAACTTCCTGTCGATTATCGGCTTCTTTGGAAATAAAGTTGATAATGTAAGGGACTTGGCTATTAGAGCCTTTTTTTGCTTCAACTAACATATAAATCTGATCAGATTTTGGCTGAAAATTCCAAAATTTTTCTGCCTGCCCAATACCACTACCGTCAATGCGAAATAAAAATCTTTTTTGTTGATCATAAAAACTAATTTTACTGTCAATCATTGGAACTGCTGTTTGTACCATTTGGTAGGCTGTACCTCTGTTGGAAAATTTTAATAAATAAAAATCTCTATCTCCGGCAGTTGGCTTTGCGTTAAAAAGACCAACAATTTCCTGATCTGGATCAACTTCAATTGCTGCATCAATTGTATCATTTTCTTCTGACTCTGAAAACTCTGTGAAAGGCAGAATATCTAAATCTTTGCTTTTTGAACAGTTGATCAATATTATAATTGACAATAAAAATAATATTGCTTTTTTTATCATTGAACATCCTCATCTTCTAATGGTGAAAAATCATCCGTACTTTGATGAACATAGCATGGTTCTGGCAGTATACGGTTTCTTTTAAAATAAAATCTTTTTACATCAGGACAGTTTTTATTGGCAATCAAGCCGGTTTCAGTACAGATAGATACTAATTTCATATTTGTCGGAATGGGAATGATTCTTTCAATATCTTGAGTTACTCTGGCATTGTATTCACACCAGATCATTCCAGCTGTTGAGGAGCCAGACAGTAAAATGGATTGATTCGTATCTATTCCTACCCAAACTGTAACGACTTCATTATTGGTAAATCCGGCAAACCATCCATCCCGATAGTCCTGAGAGGTTCCTGATTTACCAAAAGCCCTTTTGGTTAATCCGGTCTTGTAAGCAGGCCAATAACCACTGCCTCCCTCTTCAAATACTCCCTGCAGCATTTGTAAGATCTCAAAAGATGTTTCCGGTTCGAGGAGCTGTTTTTCTTCGCGATACTCAGTAGGATAGAGCCAGTTAAAAAACTGATTGTTTTCCCGATTAATATCATAATAAACATTGCCATTAACATCAGATATCCGCCGAATCATAATGGGGTAAACACTTTTGCCCATTCTGGGGAAAAGTGCATAAGCAGCTGCTAGTTCTTTGACTGAGAGTTCACAGGTTCCTAGAGCTAGTGACAATACAGCTGGTATCCGTTTAGCCTTTTCTTTTTCACTGATATTGGAAGCATTTTGGATAAAAGTGGCTACTTCTTCAAATTCCAGGTGGTTCAAAACTTTACAAGCAATGGTATTGAGAGATTCTTTAACTGCTTGATAAAGAGTTACCATTTCATTGGATGCTTTTCGTGAATAGTTTTTTGGAGTATATTTCTTACCATTGATTTTATAGGTTACTACTTCATCCTTAAATTTACTAAATGGTTGAAGAGTTAAATCTTCGATCTTTTCTTGATTTAAAGCATAAGCATAGATAAAGGGTTTAACAGAAGAACCAATCTGACGGCGGGTTTGAGTCACGCGATTGAGTTGATTGGCAAAGTTATAACCTGAGCCGCCAACTAAAGTAAAGACTTCTCCGGTTTCATAATTTAAACTCAAAAAACCGGCTTCCAGTTTATTGATGAGTTCTTCATTATATTCATTCAGTTTATTCTTTTTTGCTAAATCTTGAGTTTTTGAACGGATGGATTTTATTTGTCGGGCGACAATACTTTCTGCTAATAACTGTTTTTCTAAATCAAAGGTGGTTTCGACAATCAAACCGCCTCGGGTTATTTTTTCGTATTCAAATTCTTCATCTAAAATACGTCTGATTTGTTCCGTTAAATATCCGGATTTATTAATTTCGGTTTTCCAAAATGATTGTACTCCTTCTACTATTTTATTGTCATATTGTTCCCAAAATCTTTTGATCTCAATATCAATATTTGGCTGATCAATAAAACCAACTTTTTTCATTTCATTGAGTACTAATTTTTGCACATATTGAGCTTTTTCCCGGTTTCTAATAGGTGAATAAATTTCAGGAGAACGGTTCATGCCAATAATCAATGCTGCTTCAGCTACAGTGATTTCTTCAGGTGTTTTACCAAAATAAAAATTTGTAGCATTGGCAATTCCATAGGTTCCATGTCCCATATAAATGGAATTTAAGTAAATTTTTAAAATCTGGTCTTTGTTGAAGCGTTTTTCTAATTCTCGAGTACAAAATACTTCATAAATTTTTCTTTTTACACTCCGTTCATGTTTGGTAAATAGTATTTTTGCTAATTGCTGGGAAATAGTTGAGCCGCCTCTGCCTCTGCCTAGAGTGATAAAGTAGCGTATAGTGGCAGTGACAAAAGTTCGATAATTAATACCATTGTGCTTATAAAAGGCTTTATCTTCGATTAAAAGAAATCCACGGGTAAGGAAGTATGGTAGTTGTTTGAGATCAACTAAACGGTGTTTTTCCGGAGTATATTTGGCAATGATATTGTTGTTTCTATCGTAAATATAAGTAGGTTTGTTATAAACGGCTTCATCCACCCCCAAGGTAATATTTGTTTCATCCTGAACTTGCATAGCCCGGGAAAATTCCTCAATCTTGGAAAAAATTGAATCCCGACTGGAGAGAAATTCTATATAGACAATTCCGGTATAAATTCCAATCCCAATAAGAGCCAGTATTCCTGTAATGAGAAAAAACAGAATAATCCGGATAATCCATTTTTTTAATTTTGCCTGCATGAGTTTTCCTTGCTGAAATAAGGTGAATACTAAAGACCAATTATAGTAAAAACCTCAATAATTGTCCAGTGTCACCTATCAGGATTATTTTAATGACTGAAGTCTATTCTTCTAATATGAAAATAATATGAAAAAATCAAATTAATTTCATATTTTTTTCATATTGATCTTTTATGATAGTCGATAGCTGGCCGTCAAATCATACAGCACTTTTGTACAAATACCACAACATAAGGATGATATATGAGGAAAGTGATTCTAGTTCTGTTTTGTTTGATCTTATTGTTTTTTTTAGCTGGTTTTTTACTCTTTAACGGAGTAATCTGGTTTGTTTATCCTGATAAAAACCAATATCCAGTAAGGGGAATAGATATTTCCCATTATCAAGGAGATATTAATTGGGAAAAAGTTCAAAAGGAGAACCTTGATTTTGTTTTTATGAAAGCAACTGAAGGGGATGATTTTGTAGATCATCAATTTGAAAAGAACTGGCAAGGAGCAAAGTCCAGCGGGCTTGTGCGAGGGGCATATCATTATTATTCTCTCCGCTTTTCAGGAAAGATTCAGGCGGAAAATTTTATCAAGACTGTACCTGATGATCCTGATATGCTGCCTCCTGTGATTGATCTGGAATATGGAGGAAATAGTCAACAAAGGCCAGGTAAAGAAGATTTGCAGAGAGAACTCAACACATATATTGAAATGATAACCCAGGTCTATAAAAAACAGCCCATTTTATATGTAACTTATACATTTTATCAGGATTATCTTGCCCCTGAGTTTAATTATTATCATATTTGGATAAGGGATATTTATGCTCAGCCAAAAAAAGAGATCATGGAAAAGTGGACTTTTTGGCAGTATAAAAACAGAGGTCATATTCAGGGAATAAAAGGCTTTGTTGATCTTAATGTTTTTTATGGTAATGAACAACAGTTAAAACAGATGTGTAAAAATTTGAATGCTGAGTATGACAAAGAATGAAACTTGAGAATGTTTTGTTTTTAAGGAAGAACCATGAAATATTTATCATTATTACGGGGTATTAATGTTAGCGGTCAAAAATTGATTAAAATGGATGATCTGAAAAAATTATATTTATCTTTAAAATTTACGGATGTCACAACTTACATTCAAAGTGGAAATGTTGTTTTTCAGTCATCCATTAATGAAACAGAGAAAATTAAAGATATGATTGAGAGTGCGATCTATGATCAATATGGTTTTGCTGTTTCTGTACAAATAAAGACAGCCCGCCAAATAAAGGAAGTAGTGGATCATTACCCTTTTAAAAGTATTGATCCCTTTGCTAAGGGGAATAAAATACTGGTAACTTTTTTCTCTGTTCTGCTTGATGATAAAGCGGTTAGTGAAATTAAGCAGTATGCTTCTGCAAATGAAAGGGTAAGCTATCATGGCCAGGTCATTTATTTGTATTGTCCAGACGGGTATGGCAAAAGTAAACTCTCCAATAATCTTATTGAGAAAAAACTTAAAGTAAATACGACAACCAGAAATTGGAAAACTCTATTAAAACTAGATGAGCTTCTTGGCAATAAGGATAATTTTTAACCTAAAATAATTTTGTTATAAGTGGTTATTTATGCCATTATTTGTGTTATATTGTTAAGAGTTTAACAAAAATGTGAAATTGCTGGTAAATTATTGACAGTGGCACAAAAATTCTTTAAACTTTATCATATAAGAGGTGTTTGCAAAAATAACCATATCAATAATCAGTATTGGATATCATTAAATCGATATTTTTGCATATACCAAAGAGAGGTATTATATTTGAAAAACCTCATAAATTAAAGAAATTTTTTGCGGAGATGGAAAATGAAAAAATATTTCCTGACAACCTTTATTTTAATCTTTATCATGGCCCCAATTTTTTCACAAAATGTTCGGGTTTGGAAAAGATTATATAATAAAGCTCAAAGTGTGAAAGAAAAAAGAAATAAAGTTGAACAAATGTATAGAGTTGCTGATGAAAGCTTTAAAAGATTTGTTATTGAAATCCTGGATGAACAAGTCAGCTATGGCACAGTAAAAAATAAATTAGTAAAAAAGGATTATGAACAATGGATTGCTGCAACAGTAAAAATTGTAGCTAAATTAAAAATTGCTGAAAGTGTAGAGAGAATTAAGAAAGTATTAGGTAATATTGATACCCCCCTAACTCTTGGCCAAATCTATTTGGATATGGCAAAAACTGAGAATAAAGAATTAATTCCCTGGTTTAACCGGCTGCTTTATGATTTTAATTTGCAGCATTCCCAAGGCGGGACTGTTGGGAAAGAGCCAATTATTGATGGGATGATACAAGCACTAGCTGTTTTTAATGATCCTTCTTCTTTTCCCTATGTGTTTTATGTAGCAATGCCAAATTATGAGGAGAGAATTAGAAACCGTGCTGACCAGTTATTAAAAAATATATCGAATGATCCGGCACCACTTTGTAAAGAAATTATTCTTGAAGAACAGGATAAAAATGTTCGTATGCAGGCCTTAAAATATGGTTATGAATCTGAGTCATCAAATGAAGACAAGGCAGATATGGCAATTGCTGCTCTTTTTCAGGAAGTCAATATAATTGGAGAAAAAGATGCAGTTCAGAAATTATTAAAAAAAGAAGTGGAAGATTTAGCCATACAGTATATTAAAGCTTTAAAAACCACCAATCCAAATGCGGTGAAAGCAATCGAAGCAAAATGGTTTCGGGATCGGAAAGTTAAAAATATCAGAGTAGAAGATACCAATCATATGATAAATATGGTTGAAGCATTACAGAGTATTGCTACTGATGATGCGGTTATCTTGCTGACAACTAAACTCGCTTATTTTAATGAAAAGGTTTCTGCGGATTTTGGTACGGGGTATGGAGAAAAAGAGGGTCAAAAAA
>JAKSBL010000057.1 GCA_022361115.1 Spirochaetota bacterium
GATATTGATAAAGTTGAGTTAATTTTGGACCTGGTTCTTTACCATCACCTAAATCATAATCTTTACCCTGATAATTGATAGTGCCAATTGGAGTAATAATTGCAGCAGTTCCACAACAACCAGCTTCTGCAAAATGATTTATTTCTTCTATAGCCAGAGGTCTCTTTTCTACTTTCCAGCCAAATTCTTCTTCAGCAATTTGCTGTAAAGACATATTGGTAATAGATGGTAAAATAGATGGTGACTGTGGAGTAACAAAAGTGCCATCTTTTAAAATTGCAATAAAATTAGCTGGTCCTGATTCATCTATATACTTTTTTTCGAGTGCATCTAAGTATACCACTTCAGCATAGCCATTGGATTTTGCTCGGTGAGAACCTCGTAATCCAGCAGCATAATTACCTGCCACTTTTACATCCCCAACTCCTTGCGGAGCAGCTCGATCTAAGTCATTCACTACTAACATTTTTACTGGTTTAAAGCCTGCTTTAAAATAGGGTCCAACTGGATCAACCAGAATTAAAAATGTATAATCATCTGAAGGTTTTACCCCTACTTTTGGAGATGCTCCAAAAAGAAGAGGCCTTACATATAAACTAGCACCAGAACCATAGGGGGGAATATATTTTTTATTAGCTAAAACCACACGGTTTAATGCTTCTAAAAATATTTCTTCTGGCACAGTTTTCATAAAAATTTTTTGAGCAGAACGGTTTAGTCTTTTGGAATTTTCATCTGGCCGAAATGCTACAAAATCACCGTTTTTTGTTTCAAAAACTTTTAAGCCTTCAAAACAGCTTTGTCCATAATGGAGACAGGTAGCAGCAATATGAATGTTAATATGGTCATCCTGTACTAATTCTCCTTTATCCCATTGGCCATTTTTAAAATGATAACGGATATTATAATCACACTTTCGATAACTAAAATCCAGATTTGGAAAATCTAAATCAGCTCTTTCCATAATTTCCTCCATGATTTGAGATTGATCATATCAAGTTATTTAGGTTACACTTTTTCAAAAGCATTTTACCTTAATTCAGAGGCAATTGCAAGTGTTATTTGTTACTTCATTAGTAGTAAATTAAAATATTTGTAAATCTTTATTTAACTCTCTGACTCCGCTTGACCTTTGTTGAGAATGTCATTAATATTACATTAGAAAGGACTGAATATGCAGAACAAATGGTTTTCCTCAAAAGGAGCTGTAGAACAAATCATTATCATCAACATAATTATGTTTATTCCTTTTATTTTAGGGCGTTTTTTATTTATGCCCATCCCCTGGCAATTCACCACATATTTTCTTAATTTAAATATTAATACAAATTATTTTAATTTTTTTGAGGGTGGCATCTGGCAACTGGTGACTGCGATGTTTCTTCATGGTGGCTTAATGCACCTGATATTTAATATGTATGCTCTCTATATTTTTGGAAAACCCTTAGAGTATCGCTGGGGAAAAAAAGGTTTTTTGTTATTTTACCTGACAACTGGTATTCTGGCAAATGTCTTTACTGTTTGTATTTATTTCTTATCCAGACAAAGTGTGACTATGGTTGGTGCCTCAGGTGCCATATTTGGAGTATTATTAGCTTTTGCCGCTTATTATCCTGATGTAACACTCTATCTCTATTTTGCTCTACCCATTAAGACTAAGTGGGCAATTGTTTTATTTGCTGTTCTCTCTTTAGTTTTTCAAATGACTGGTACTATGGGAGGAATTGGCCATATGACTCATTTATTTGGATTTGTAGCAGGTTATTTATATATGCTTTTTGTTTATAAAGCCGATCCAATTAAAATGATGTTTTTTCCTCATAATCATTCGCAGTACTAGGTTTTATGAATCAGAATTACCAATTAATTGCTTTTGACTTAGATGGAACACTTTTAGACGACCAAATGTGCCTGCCTCAGGTAACCATAAATGGATTAAACAGATTTTTACAATCCGGAATAAAGGGAGTGGTGATTTCCGGACGCTGTTTAGCTGATGTCCAGAAAATTGTGGGAGATCTGCCTTTTTCATATTTAGCTGGATTAAATGGGGCACAAATTTATAATTATCAAAGAAAAATTTTAGAAAAAGTCTATCCCATGGATAAAGAAGATCAGCAAAAACTGGTCTGTTTTTTAAAACAATATAATCAGTGCATGCTTTTTTTTACGGATCAGCCAATTTATATCTATAATGAACCAGAAGATGTCTTATTAAAGCTTTATACAGATTCTTTAAATCCTTTCATCATCCCTCCTCAATCTCTGGTCGAAAATTGGCCCTCAGACCAGTTAATTTCTATTCAAATTGCTGCTGATCATTCCAGTAAGCAACAAATCAGAAAAAATTTTGAAAGATATCACTTTCAGAAGCTTGATATTGTTGATGCTGGTTATCATTTTCTCATTATTCAGAAAAAAAATATTGATAAAGGAAAATGTCTTGCTTATATTTGTCAAACTCTCAATATTGATTTGAAAAACACCATAGCCATTGGCGATAGTGAAAATGACCTGTCTATGTTGAAAACCGCAGGTTTAGGAATTGGAATGAAAAATTCTACCGAGGAAATATTAAAAAATATTGATCATTTCACTGATAAGGACAATCGATCTAATGGGGCAGTAGACTATCTTGCGAAAATTTTAAATAAAACCTTTCATGATAATTAATAGATTCCATGAAATGGGATTCCCACAAATTCAATGTAAAAAGATGAAGGTAAAACTTGACATTGACTTATGATAAAATTTTGGTATTTGGAGCATAATTTTTGGTGCTAAAACCGGAATGATCGGTGAAAGTTACCTTCAAATAAAAATTATATCCAAATATTTCATTTTTTATAGCTTTTCTTAATTCTTTTATTTGTCAAAAAAATCATGAATCACGCTAGTTTAGTTGTTTTTTTGGATTATAAATGGCTGATTTATTGTAATTTCTTGATATTTCCTTATAATAGTTATAATATAAAAAGTATTTAAATAAAAATTAGGATTTTTAGAGTAGCTTAATGTTTAATAAAGATGGAAAAAGGCGAAGTTATCCTTTACATATTAATATTTCTACTACTTTTTTAATATTAATTTTGATTACCATTATTTTCATTGTAGCTTTTCATTATTTCAGCAGTACCCGGGTTTTGTTAAAACTATCTACTCAATTGATGGAACAAGCGAATGATAAGGTCTTGGAAAAAATTAATCATTTCCTTAATCCAGTTGGCATATTTTTAGATCAAACCGTACAATTGATCGAAGATGGATATTTGGATGTAACCAGTCAACAGGATATGGAAGATTATGGTTTTCAATTACTAAAAAGTTATCCTCAAGTAGAAATGATCAATATTGGTGATCAAGAGGGTAATTTTTTTATGTTAAAAAAGTTTCCGGATCAATCGATTGGTACAAAAATAATTCAAGTAAAGAAGGAAGTGCCAGTTACCTGGGTTTATCGTCATCCAGATAAGCAAATTAAAAATGTTGAAACAATTTCAGAAAATCAGTATGATCCTCGTGTCCGGCCCTGGTATATTGGAGCGAAAAAGGAAAATCAGATATTTTGGTCCAATCTTTATGCCTTTTTTACCGATCAACAGTTAGGTATTACGGTTGGCAAGCCAATTTATTTAAACCAGCAACTCTGGGGAGTATATAGTGTAGATATATCCTTACGGGAACTCTGTAATTTTGTAAAAACACTATCTTATAGTCATAACAGCCAGGCATTTATTGTCAATCATCAACAACAACTGATTGCTTATCAAGATGAAGAAAAAATTGTTAAAAAAGTAGATAATAAAATTATACCTATCGATATACATGAGATTAATATTCCAATTGTTAAAGAAACTTTTATTGAGTATGAAAAACATGAAAAAGATACTTTTTCCTTTGTTTTTAATAATGAAAAATATCTGGTAAAAGTAACTCCTTATCGGCATTCTAAAGATGCCTACTGGCAGATCATTTATGTAGTACCAGAAAATGATTTTATTGGTATTATCAAAAAAAATAACTATTTTTCTGCTTTTATTGTCTTTATTATTTGTATTGTTTCGGTTATTTTAATTTACCTGTTATCTCTTTCTATATCCCAGCCTATTAAAAAAATAGCCTTTGAAGCTTTAAGAATTAAAAATCTCCAACTCAATACAGATTTTGAAATCAATTCAGCCATTAGTGAAGTCAATATTCTCACTGAATCCATCCAAAGCATGAAACAGGGGCTGCGATCATTTGAAAAATATGTTCCTTCCCAATTGGTCAGGGTATTGATTAGAACAGGAGAAGAAGCGAATATTGGTGGTTATAAGAGGGAAGCTACCATTTTTTTCAGTGATATCGAAAATTTTACCAGGATATCTGAACAAGTATTCCCAGAAGAATTACTCATTCATATTTCTGATTATTTTGAAGAATTAACCTGTATTATCCAGGAGAATCAGGGGACAGTGGATAAATATATTGGTGATGCGATAATGGCATTTTGGGGAGCACCTATCTGGGAAGAAGACCATGCATTACATGCCTGTTTAGCAGCTTTAACTTGTCAAAAAAAACTACGCAGTTTAAATGAAAATTGGAAAAAGGAAGGAAAAATTCCTTTTCCAACCCGTTTTGGTATTCATACTGGAAATGTGGTTATTGGTAATATTGGCTCTTCTGATCGGCTCAATTATTCTGCTATTGGTGAAGATGTAAATATTGCGAATCGTTTAGAAACTACAAATAAAATATATGGTACCCAAATTTTGATCAGTGAATCAACCTATCTTTTGGTAAATGAGCAATTTTTGTGTCGTTACCTTGATTCAGTGGCCATCAAAGGGATTAATAATCCTGTTAAGATTTATGAACTTCTTTGCAGTATAGATGATGAAGACTATGAGCAATACGTCACATTGAGCGATACTTTTGAAAAAGCCATGAATCTTTATTTGCAGGATCAAATGCAGGAAGCAAAGATGGTTTTTTCTCAAATATTGGAGCAGTTCCCTGATGATTCACCTACAAAATTTTATTTAGAAAGAATAGAATATACTTTGTAATAAAAAAAGCTGACTTAAAATACTATCAATCAGCCCTTTTATTCCTCTTTATTTAATATTTCAATTTTTTAAAGATAAATTATGAATTAAATTCTGAAAAAATTTTTATTTCCCTGAAAATTAAAATTCACAGACTCCCATATCATAATGAATGGTGGTCTATTTATAGTATCCATTACTACTTTTAAAAACTAATTGATTTTTTAATAAATTTGCATTTTAATTAATATAGTCCCTTAAAACTATGGAGTTAAAACATGAGTATTATTGTAACAGGTGATCATAATAAATCACTTTTTTATTATGAAAGACTTTTACAAGATAAATATAATCCAGTTATTTATGATCCAGATAAAGTCAGTA
>JAKSBL010000262.1 GCA_022361115.1 Spirochaetota bacterium
GGTGATAAAGCTCTAGTTTTTTATACAGTAATTGAGAAAAATTAATGATCTTATCACTACCTAAAATATCCATCCCTTTGTTCAATTTTTCAACATCCATGATATTGATAAAATCATGGATGAGTTTATTGATATTATCCTTCATGACTTCCAGTTCTGGTTTAGTTCCATACTTTTTAATATATTCTTTCAGATAATTATCAATCAAAGTTAATGGAGTTTTAGTCTCATGAGCAACATTAATAATAAAATTGGTTTTTTGTTGATTAGCATTTGTTATTGCTTCATTGGCTAATTTTAAAGCTTCTGATTGTGTTTCTGATATTAATGACCTGGCAATAAGGTTATTCCAGTGCTTTGCTATAGAATATACAATAAAACCAAGCAAAATGAAGCCACAAGTCCAGGTAAAATAGGAATCAAGAGAAATAGAGTAAACATGAAAATCTTCATTTTTTGTTTTTGGGATATTGGTATAGATATAAACATAAAAGAAAAGGATAGAGTATTGAACACTAGTTAGAATTGCTGTAAATAAAGCTACTGCTGGTTTTTGATAAAAGCCGCTAAATCCAATAATAATTAAATAAAAAATCAAAACAGCAGTCCTAACGCTATGAGCCAGGCCATTATACCTGGAATAATCGATAATCACATATGTTAATATAGAGACAAAAACTCCGAGTGTTATGTATTTCTGGAATGGCCGATATAAATTTTTTTTTAGAATAAAATAGTAAATAATAGCATAGATATAAAATAAAAGTAAGCCAATAAAATTTGAAAAATTTGCATTTTTTTTTATATCTGTAATTAAAATAAAATTATCATTTAGAATAACAATTATTCCTAATATTAAAGAACCTGTAATGACAATTAACGAAACATTATTGACTTTTTTTGCTCCCTTTTTCTCTTCTTCATATAATAAATTTTGAATTTTCAAATTTACATTATCCATTTTAGTTCCTTAAATAATGATATTGTGTTTCCATATTTATTATTTTATATTTATTAAATAAATTTGTAAATCAGACAATTTTAAAAACAACAAATTAGTTAATCCTTAAGAATATGCAATATCTTTTATCTGGTGTGATCTGGAATAGTGATTATAGAGATTGTCTCTACTGGACAGAGCTGAATTATCTGAAGTGTCCTTTTATAAATGGATATTTTAAAAAATCTTGAAAACTTTTTCTTTAAAAATATCACTTGAAAAAATGCTCATATTTTACCCAGCACCGAGTACCAGGTGCTGGATAAAGTAATTAATAAAACTAGTCGAGTTTGCTTAGTCTAATAAAAAAATATTTCTAACCATAGCTCTCAATAATTTGATTATTTTTTACAATATTATAGACAACTAAAGGTTGTAATGATGCTTTTTCTGCTGCAAGGGCTACTTCATATAATCCGATTTCTTCATTGGTTCCCTGATAATTTCTCTTGTAGATTTCAAAGGGGATAGCGTTTTTTTCTCCTTTTTCATCAAGATCAAGGGTTTTGTAATTATCAGGAAGCTGATAGGTCTTTGCTTTTTTTAAGTCTTCCTGGCTTTTTGACATAAGAAAAATTTCCAATTCTTCATCACTGGTCACCTCAACTTTATGACCAAAAATACCAACTTGCTCAATATAATCTTGCTCAACAAAGGCAAATAAATTAAAAATGACTTCTTTCATAAAAACTCCTTATTTTATAATAGCAGGTTTTTAACCCTTTCTATTAATATTAATGGAAAAAAAATCAAAAAAAATGACAGGGGGAGGAGAAAAAGTGAGGAAAAAGTGCAGAAAAATAGCATCCTAAGGTCAGTTCTAAGAAGTTATTTAGAAATTATTTTTTGAACGGACTATATGGATTGTTGCTCCAGGTATAAGGCTCAGAAAAATCTACCAAAATTGGATTTTTATCATTATTTGTTATTGATTTGCAAATAATATTTAAAGTATTGATTATAGGGGATATACTTAAAATAGCAGTCGTTTCAAATTTAATAAATATTCTATTGGGTAATTTTAATTTTGGTGAATATTTAATAGTATAATTACTATCATTAGTAGCAAGTCCTTTTAAAATATCATCAAAATACTTTCTTGTTATATCATTAAATCTTAATTCAATTTGTAATTCATTATCTTTACTTTTATATTCTTTTTTATTTATAATAAGTTCATATCCATTTTCTTTGATCATTATAAACAATTTAGAATAATTTTTATTAACTAAATCATTCAGTTTATTTCGAATTTCAGATATTTCTTTATACTCAGGAACATCTGTCTTAAAAAAATTATCTGGTAAACATTTTGCAAGTTTAAACAATATGAGAATCAATAAAGGAAAACTAATAAAACCAATAAGAAAAATAATTATATAAAACA
>JAKSBL010000204.1 GCA_022361115.1 Spirochaetota bacterium
GAAGTATTGGGAGAAGCGGATAATGACTATCCATTACAGAAAAAACGACACTCTTTCGAGTTTTTAAGAGAAATTGCTCATCTTCGTCCGCGAACAAATGCTATTGGCGCAGTAGCCAGAGTACGAAATGTTATGAGTTTTGCAATTCATCGTTATTTTCAAGAAAACGGTTTTCTCTATATACATACTCCTATTATTACTTCCAGCGACTGTGAAGGGGCAGGAGAAATGTTTCAGGTAACCACTTTACCTTTGGATAATATTCCAAAAACGGATAAGGGAGAAGTGGATTTCAGTAAAGATTTTTTTGGTAAACAATCAGCATTAACAGTAAGTGGTCAGTTAGCAGTAGAAAATTATTGCTGTGCACTAGGAAATGTTTATACCTTTGGCCCAACTTTTCGAGCTGAACATTCTAATACAACACGTCACCTGGCAGAGTTCTGGATGATCGAACCAGAAATGGCTTTTTGTGATATCAATCAGAATATGGATATTGCAGAAGATTTTTTAAAATACATTTTTGAAGCTGTCTTAAATGAAGCAAGTGATGATATGGAATTTTTTAATCAATGGGTAGATAAAGGAATTATTGATACCCTCCAGATTATTATCAAAAATGAATTTGAACGGTTGGATTATACTGAAGCAATTAAATTACTGGAAAAAGCAAATGTTAAATTTGATTTTCCAGTATCCTGGGGCATAGATTTACAATCTGAACATGAAAAATATCTGACAGAGCAGGTATTTAAAAAACCAGTTATTGTCATCAATTATCCTAAACAAATTAAAGCCTTTTACATGAAGCTCAATGAAGACAATAATACTGTTCGAGCAATGGATGTATTAGTTCCCCGTTTAGGGGAGATTATTGGAGGTAGTGAACGTGAAAATGACTATCAAAAACTTCAAAACAGAATCAAAGAGATGGATCTGGATCCTAAAGATTATTGGTGGTATATGGATTTAAGAAAATATGGAACAGTTCCTCATGCTGGTTTTGGTTTAGGTTTTGAGAGGGTGATTCAGTTTGTTACTGGTATGCAAAATATTCGGGATGTCATACCTTTTCCCAGAGCTTTTAAATCAGCTGATTTTTAAAAAAATGATTTAAGTTGATAAACAATAAAAGGCACAGAGAGAACACAAAGAAGTAATTATAATCAACTTTGTGTCCTCTTATGTGCTTTTTTTGTTGTATTAGATTAAGAAATGGAACAGCTTTATGATAATTATTGACTCTCATGTTCACATTGGTAAAATGTTAAACTTTGATTTAACCTGTGAACAGGTTATAGCTTCCATGAAAAAATATAATATTGCTTGGTCAATAGTGTCTAATTTAGAGGGAGCAGAGTTCGGACATCAGCTTGAGCCTATTCCACAAAACAAACAGATTACTCAATTAGATTTAAATAAAAAAGTTGTAGATTTTGTAAAGGCATATCCAAAACACTTGAAAGGTATGTTTTGGATTAAACCTGCTCAAGAAATTTGTGATTTAGAACTACAAAAGCTCTATCTGGAAAATCAAGAGTACCTCTGTGGCTTAAAAATTCATCCATATCATTCAAACCTGGCACTAACTGAATCAAGATACCAGCCGTATTTGGATTTTGCAAAACAATATAACCTCCCGATTGCTGTTCATACTTCTTCTGATAAAAATTCTTTACCCCAACATGTAGCAGAAATTGGCCAGGACTATCCAGAAATAAAATTTATTTTAGTTCATTTAGGATTAGGTACAGATAATGAAGATGCAATCAATCTCATTAAAAAGCAAGAGAATTTGTATGGTGATTCTACCTGGGTAAGTTATGAAAAGGTTATTAAAGCAATCAAAACATGCGGAAGCCATAAAGTGCTTTTTGGAACAGATAATCCGATTGATGGAGTAGATACTTATTTTAAATATCAATCAATATTGCATGATTTAAAAAAGGTTTTTTCAGATATTGAACTAAAAAATTTTTATTACAGAAATGCTCAACAGCTTTTTCAATTATAATTTTAATTCCTTACAATAAATTGTCTTCCAAAAGTAAAAAAACTTGTTTATTGGTGATCATTAATCAAATATGGGATGATGGTATTTTTATTCACTCATTTTTTTAATCTTAAAATTGATGGTTTAAAAATTCTATTCTTTGTTTAATCTTTTTTAAAGATATTGAAAAAAATTCGTGTTAAATATTTTTGATATTACCTTATAAAATAATGGAGATAAAATGGAAAATCAATATGACGCAATTATAATTGGCTCTGGGATTGCTGGGTTGACTTCTGCTGCACTATTAGCAAAAATGAAAAAGAAAAGAGTACTGGTATTAGAAAGACATTTTGTTCTGGGAGGACAAACCCATGAGTTTAAAAGAAAAGGGAAGTATACCTGGGATGTTGGATTACACTTTGTTGGTAAAATGCAAAAAAACTGGTATTTTCATCATATTTTTAAATATATTACAAATGGCAAATTGAAATGGAATAAATTACCGGAAGATTATAGTCATATCAATTTTCCTGATTCATCTTTCAAAATTCCCAGCTCTAAAAAGCAGTTTAAAAAAAAATTAATCACTGAATTTCCGAATGAAAAAAAAGCAATCCATCAATACTTTAAAGATATTAATAGAGGAAAATTATGGATCTATAGAATGTTTGCATCTTTTTTTTTACCAGGATTGATAGCATTTTGCCTAAAAATTATAAATAAATGGACTAAAAAATATGTTCTAAAATCTGCTACTGAGTATATGAATCAAAATTTTAAATCAGAAAAATTAAAATCCATATTGCAATCTTACTGGTTAAGTTATTTATTACCTCCAAAAGAGTGTTCATTTGCGACTCATGCTGTGATCACTGATCACTTTTTGAGTGGAGCTTATTATCCTGAAGGGGGTGCTAGTCAAATTGCTCAAAATATTATTCCAGTTATCCAAAAATCTGGTGGTCAGACTTTAGTCAAAGCAGAAGTAACAGAAATCATCGTTAAGAATCATAAAGCAGTTGGAGTTAAAGTCAGTACCAGACAGAATGGTAAGAACAAAAATGTTCATTATTATGCACCCTTGATTATTTCTGCTGCAGGAATACCTGAAACTTTAACTAAATTAGTTCATCATGAACTACCCAAACAAACAGTAAAAGAAGTTGAGCAATTTCCTAGTGGTTATAGCTCTTTGCAAATATATTTAGGTTTAAAAGAATCACCAGAAAAATTAGGCTTTAAAGGAGAGAATATATTTATTTTTAATCAACATGATCAAAATAAAATTTTTTCTGAATCTCATGAAATAATGAAAGGTAAACCAACTCACTGTTACCTCTCTTTTCCAACTTTAAAGTCTCCTACTAAAGGTGCTCATACAGCTGAAATCCTTTATTATTTCGATTATCAGCATTTTTTTAAATGGATTGACCAAAAATGGTTAAACCGTGATAATGATTATTATGAATTAAAAAAATTTGCCGCTGAACAATTAATCGATCTGGTAAATTCAAAATACCCAGGTTTTAAGGATTTAATAGAATATCAAGAAGTATCATCTCCGTTAACAATGGAACATTTTACTAATCGTAATAATGGTGCATATAACGGTATCCCTGGAATTGTTGATAAATTTAACCAAAAATGGATTGGTATTAAAACTCCTATTCAACAACTTTATCACACCGGAAGTGATGTTAATATAGTTGGTATTCTCGGTGCCATGATGGGTGGAGTAGGAACTGTTAGCCATATTCTTGGCCCCTTAGGATTTCTTAATATAATATTTGCCAGCTATTTTAAAAGTTAGATATACTTGTTTGTATTAAATTAGATACATAATTGGTGCCAGGTATTATTATGAGAAATTAATATGACATACTCAATATCTCTCTATATTCTTTTTCCATTGCTAATAAAACTTCTAATCTATCTGAGAATTGGTCACTTAAGTTTAAAAATATCTCATGAACCGTTATTTTTATTCTACCAAGATAATTCTCCTGCAGATAATGTTTAATTGAGTTGTATAGATATTCTCGAGGATCACTAACTAGACCTTTACGAACAGAATTATAGGCTAAGTACCATAATAATGATAAAAAATATTTAATAGGGTTTTTAGCATGTTCAATAACTTTTGATCCATATCTTTCATTAAAAACTGGCCCTCGTCTATTGTAGAGTTTATTAAGTTTTTTGGCAAAATTCATATTAATACTATGCATAATGATTGAAATCAGTGTTCCAGTTAATACTTTAATAATCATATGATAGTGATCATCTAGTATTTCATACGCATTAAACTGAAAATTATGTTTTTTTTGTGTCTCCTTAACTACCTGGAATAATAATCTTTTGTATATATCATCCTTCATAAATTTTTCGTAATTCACAAATCTAGCACAAACATGATAAGTAGTATTTTCAGCTAAATATCTTAGAGGTCTTCCGCTCATATACTTTTCCTTTTTTATTTGTCTTTATTAATATTAATGAAAAAAATGATGAAAAAGATGACAAAAAATAAAATATTTTAATAGAAAAATAGAAATGGTGCCAGGTGTTTTTAGCTAAAGCTAAAAAGGTGCCAGGTTATTATTAATGTTATTAAAATTAGTGCCAGGTTTAATCTAAGAGATATTCTCTTTATCAATGCCTAGATCATTAATCCGTTTATAGAGATTTTGCCGGTAAAGACCTATTTTTTCTGCTGTTTGTTTTACATTTTTCTGGTTTTTTAACAGATGATAACAAATAAATTCTCTTTCAAATTGTTCGGTAATCATTTTTTTAGCAATGGTGATGTTCTCAGGCAATTGATTTAACATTGATGAATAGAGATCACTTTTTTGAAGTGAATAAGTATTTGATAAAGTGGATATGTTAATATCTTTTTCATTTAACCATTCATTGTTTGATAAAATCACAGCTTGTTCGATTTTATTTCTTAATTCTCTAATATTACCTGGCCAAAGATACTTATTCATTTGTTTTTCCATATCTGAGGTAAAACCTTTTATTTGCTTGTCATATTTTTGACAAAAATCCTTTAAAAATTTTTTAGCCAAAGGAATAATTTCTTCCTCTCTTTCTCTGAGAGCAGGTAATCTAAGCTGAATAACATTCAGTCGATAAAACAAATCTTCTCTGAATTTCTTTTTATTAATTTCTTCTTCTAAATTTCGATTGGTTGCTGTAACTATTCGGGCATTAATCTTAATATGCTCGATTCCTCCCACCCTGATTATTTGTTTTTCTTGTAGGACTCTTAATAATTTGGCTTGCATTTCATAAGGAAGTTCACCTATTTCATCTAAAAATATAGTACCATTGTCAGCCAGTTCAAAAAAACCGATTTTTTGTTGATAAGCCCCTGTATATGAGCCTTTTTCTGCACCAAAAAGTTCACTTTCAAATAATCCTGCTGGTAAAGCTGAACAATTAACTGATATAAAGCGGCCATGACGGTTTGATTTTAAATGACAGAGCTGGGCTATGAGTTCTTTGCCTGTACCAGATTCGCCAGTTATCAATATTGGGACATCTGTTTGAGCAA
>JAKSBL010000521.1 GCA_022361115.1 Spirochaetota bacterium
TGAAATTTTAAAAAATATTGATGAACTGGTTGAAGATGAGATTATCTACTCCCAACATACGAAATTGTTCAAATTAAAAATAAATTTAGCAAAAAAAATGTATGAAAAGGGAGAAATATCTAAAGCAAAAAAAATGGTGCAGGCATCCGTTCATTTTGTAAAACTATTCATGTTTTTCCAGCTCATTCCTCAAGAAGAGGGAGAAAAACTCATTAGCCAGTTAAAAGATATTTTCTAAATATTAAATAAAAGGCCATAAAGCAAATCATTTTTGCTTTATGGCCTTTCTTGTTGATTAACCATTATTATACTAATTTAAAAAAAATATTCAATCAAGTATATTAAATTATCCGTAATGCAAATTTCGGACAAGTTGGAACACAATAGCCGCAGAGGATACATTTTTCCTTATTTACAACAGCCAGCTTACTTTGAACAGCTATAGCTGATTGTTCACAGGTTTCTTCACATTTTCCGCAACCAATACAAAGCACCTTAAATACAAAGAGGCTTTTATCAATGCTTTTTAATTGCTCACTAAGTTCTGCAGGCACGAGCTGGTTAGTAAAAATTTTAATATTCATTTCCACTTCTTCTTCAGAAGTCATACCCAAAGCAACCGCATCAATATGGGGGTGGTTTTTTATCCACTTAAGGGCATCTTCAGCATCACTTTTTAAATATCCGCCTCCTAAAGGCTTCATAGCATAAATTCTCGCACCTCGTTTTTTAATAATTTCCACCACTTTTTCCTGTTCTGTCAGTGTGCTATCTGTAATTCCAATCCCCTTTTGATTAAAAATCAGATGATACCAATCCAGCCGCTCATCTGTAGCCAGGATTTTTGCACACATTGTGGAATGGGTAGAAATCCCGATTTGGCCTATTTTTTTTTCTTCCTTTGCTTCTAATAAAGCCTGCAAAGCCCCTGCCCTTTGTTGAAAATCTTCAAATGAACGAACCGCATGCAATAAAAAAAGATCAATATATTTAAGATCTAATTCATTCATTGCTTCATCTATGGCAGCCAGCATTTCTTCATAACTTTTTTTTGCAGATTTAGTAGAAATCACCAGTTGATCTCTACCAATCCCCGAATGATTAATCCCCTGCTTAATATGAGGATAAGATCCATACATTTGTGCTGTATCAATCCAGCGCAACCCCTTTTTTAAAGCAGCAGCTATCACTTTACCGCCGACAACAGGATCCATATTACGCTGCAAAGGGGCCATAGTTAGAGACCCAAAGATTAACTCAGGCACTTTTTTATCTAAAAATTGAATAGTTTTAAAATTCACAGCCCACTCCTTTTACCTAGCTGATAATTTTATAATCATTTATCTGCAAAATGTCCAGAAAAAGTCAGTAATTAGTCAACCCTATGGTAATATTCCTTGATTATGGAATAAAATGTATAGAAAATATTCCATAACTATATCATAAATTACATAATTTGGTTGTTAAATCTATAATTATCAGCCTGAGAACATTGGTATGAATTTTGCTTAGTTTCAGATATCACTAAAAAAATGAAGATCATCCTGATAAAAATATAAAAAGATTGCTTCCGCAATCTTAGATCTCATAAACAAAGATGATTGAAGTGTTTTAAAGATTTACCATTACTGAATGAAATTCAGTAATGGTAAAATCCTATTCAGGGAATATGTAGAGAAGACCACGGAAGAGAGGTTAGAAAAAGGGATCATAAAAAGAATAGAATAAAGGGTTGAAAGTAATGATTAGATATAATTTTGTTTTTATATCTAATAGGCAGGATCTTCCTGTCCATTACTTCTAATAATCTTTTCTTCTTTTCCTTCCTTAATGTTACCTTAGTGCTGTTCAGCACTTCTTTTATGGTCAGGTATGTTATATGCCGGCCTGTTCTTCAACTTGAATGTAAACACCCCTAGTTCTTAGTATACTGTGGTTCTGTTTCTGGCTTCTTTTTATCCGTGCTTTTCTGTATCTTTCTCTGAGATACCTGAGATCTAAGATTGCGAAAGCAATCTTTAAATCTTTAACCTTTTAAAGATAGTATTTATTTTTTTAATTGTTTCAAATTATCAATCTTTTTTAGAGATATAATTTGGACTCCTTTTCCATCCTACTTTTATTACTCCGGGGTAGCTACTTAAGCTACCCCATTTTTTAGTCTTGATATTTGATTTTTTTAAAAGATGAGAAAGATGGTTGAAATCA
>JAKSBL010000034.1 GCA_022361115.1 Spirochaetota bacterium
ATTTGAAGACCATTTCTAACTTTTGTGTTCTTTGAAATACCGATAATTTCAGACAAAGACCAGAATCAAATTTTAAATGATTTATAATGCCTAAAGAATTAAAAATGTTATGTCGAATTTTATGATATAATTATGTTCAAATTGCTTTATCAAATTGTATAAATCATCAGGATAATTAATGAAAACTAGAAGATCTCTGACTCAAAAGGTTATTATATATTTAATTCTGGGCGTTACTCCCTTAATCACGATCTATTTTTTCCTTTTTTATTTTACAGAAATCAACCGTTCTCAAAAAGAATTAAGAGAAAAACATAAATTTTTAGAACAAAAAATTGCCTTTTCTGCTGGTTTTCCTTTATGGAATTATGATGATGTAACTTTAGAAGAAATTTTAAACTATGAAATGGAAGATGAAGATGTTATTTCTATTTCAGTCTATGATAGTGACAATATCTTTAAGATGGGAAAAATAAAAGATCTGGATTTCAATATTGTTGACCTAGATCCAATAGAAGAAGATATTTTTCTAGCCGACAGAACTTTAAAAATAACCGATCGTACAACTGATTATACTGAAATTGTTTATACCGACCCTTATTCCGGTTCAGTTAGTGTTATTATTGGCCGTATTAACCTGAAAATGACAGATTTTCATATCAAAAAAGACACAAATTCTTTGATTATTTCTAGAGTAATAGAAATTTTCATTCTCATGATTATGGTTTTTATTGCTATATACATTATTTTAAAACTGACTGTTTTTATCCCACTAAGAAAAATATCTGATCATACTTTATTAGTTGGTGAGGGAGAACTTTTTCGTATCCGAGAATTTGAAAAGGAAGATAATGAGCTAGGATATCTGGTAAGAAGTTTTAATCAAATGATTAATAACTTTATTTCTATATCTGAACAATTACGTTCTATTGTGAATATTTTAAAAAAATCATCAGAAAAAAATAAAGAAATTACCCAACAATTTATTAATATCACCAACAGTGAGGCCCAGGCAATTGAACAAATTTCTTCATCTTTAGTAGAATCTTCTGCTTCCATTCAAACCATTTCTGATAATACTAATACCAGCTCAGAAAAACTATCATCTGGTGCCCAAAAAGCCAAAAGAAGTTTCTCTTTAATCGATGACATTACCAAAACAATTGAAAAAATATCTACACACTCAGCAAACATTAAAAATTCTCTGGAATTTATCAATGAAATCACAGAAGAAACAGATATGTTAGCCTTAAATGCATCTATTGAAGCAGCCAAAGCTGGTGAATATGGAAAAGGTTTTGCTGTAGTAGCTAATGAAATTCGACTTCTTGCAGAAAGATCTCAGAGTATTTCAAAAGAAATAGATAAACGGATTGAAGAAAATAACAGCATTGTAGAACAGGCAAAGGAAATTGTATCACATTCTCAAGAAACGATTAATGATGTACTGGAAATCACAGTAGAATCAGATGCTATTTTATCTGAAATATCTAAAGCAATTAATGAACAGGCAACGGGACAAAATGAAATGTCAATTTCTGTCAATAAAATTAATACTTCCATGCAACAAATTGTTGATCATGCCAGTGAAATCGAAACCAGTGCCGATCAAATGGAAGATGCATCTCTGACATTGATGAGTATTGTAAATATCTTTAAAATTAAAAAAAGTATGACAGAAGAAGATAGTGAAGAAGAAGCAGAAGAAAAAAAACAGATTGAATATGAAGAGTTTAAACCAGAAACGCCAAAAGATAAAAAGTAAAAACAATCTCATTTCCCCCGATATTATGTAAAATAATGTAAAAAATCCAATTTTTCACTCCTCTTGTTTTATTAATCAGTTTTAACAATCTTTTTTTAGGAGAAATATATGCCAGATCAAATCATAAACTTTTTTCTGGATGGCGGCCCTGTAATTATGGGATTAATCTTTCTTTGCTCTTTAGCAGCAATTTTTATCATTATAGAACGACTTTTATATTTTAGAAAAATCAATCTTAATGATGAAAAGATTATTGATCGGCTGACCTCAGCTATTAATAAAAAAAGATATGATGAAGCTCTGGCCATTTGCGACACTGCCCCTTCTCCAGTAACCAACTTAATGAAAGCTGGTATTAAATACCGAAGTTATAATGAACATCATATACAAGACTCTATCAAAGACGCAGCTGCTTTAGAAATCCCTAAATTAGAAAAATTTCTCACTACCCTGGGTACTATTGCTAATATTGCTCCATTACTAGGATTATTAGGAACAGTCATTGGAAATATGGAAGCTTTTGGTTTAATCGGCGAAAAGGCAGCCATTGGAAATATGGAACTACTAGCAGGGGGTATTTCAAAAGCATTAATGACCACAGCCTTTGGATTGAGTGTTGCCATACCTGCTGCCATTTTTTATAACTTTCTTACAAATAGAGTTAATCATATGATTTTAGAATTAGAAACAAAGGCTAATGAACTGGTTCTATTACTCGTGAAAGGCAGGGAAAGCAACAATGGCCATTAAATTTACCAG
>JAKSBL010000601.1 GCA_022361115.1 Spirochaetota bacterium
AAAATAAAAAATTGAATTTTGACTTGAAAACTTAGTGATTGGTTTAAATGGTGTTAAAAGGATTTATGGCTGCTTTTTCGTTTATCTTCTAATATTTCCATTTTTTTATAATAGGAAACCTGTCTCTGAATTTCATCAATATCTGCAACCACAATTTTATTATCTACCAATTGAAATTTCTTATTTTTAAATATTTCTTGAACAATATCACGGCCTTTTACTTTATCCAAACCGACCATATCTATTAGTTCATTTGGACCAAAATCAAAATTATGTGATATTCCTTTTTTTATTGGAACACGGTTTTTCTCCAGATGAATTAAAAGAGTATCATAAGTTCTGCCAATATCGCTTCGTAATTTCAGATTAGCTAATTGACGATAGAGAACCCATGTTCTCTCAGCTAAAAGGGAAATGATTTTAGTAATCATTTGAGGCTGTGAAGATATCATTGTTTGAAATTTGTCTTTATTGACTGCCATTACAGTTGTATCACCATAGGCAATCCCTGATGCAGAACGTGGTTTACTTTCTAATAAAGCCATTTCCCCAAAAATATCCCCTTCTTTCAATACCGCTAGCAGGACCTCTTTATTATCAATCATTTTTGTTACTTTGATTTTACCAGATTGGATAATGAATAATTCATCACCAGGTTCATGTTCACAACAAAGCATAGTATTATCAGGGTAAATACGTTTAAATTCAGCTTTGTCATCCAAGTATACTGCTTTGGCTTTTTCTTTTAAGTCAGCTAAATACTCTTTTGCATTGATTACTAATTCATTGTTTGGACAATACTGGACAAATCGATAAAATGCATAAAATGCCTGATTGTATTGTTTCTGACGTAAATAAAACTCACCTATATCAAATAAATTGACCACATCTTCATAAGGAGCACTAACTGACTTTAAAGTTAATTCTGTTAATTCTTTATCTAATTCCCTTAATTTACGAGAAAATGAAAGGATTATTTTCATTGCTACAGGATTATTTTTCTGAATAAGTAAAGGAAATTGTTCACTATGGACAGAAATTGCTGATACATCACTCAAAGCTATTGCAGTTTCAATATGGCTATGATTAGACATTGCAGAAACAACACTAAAAAAATCGCCAGGTTTTAATGTTTCAACTTCATTGGCATAAGCTTCCTTAGTTATCGAGACATTCCCTGAGCGGATAATATAAAAACAATTATCAGTAGCTTTTCCTTCAATAGTTATATATGCATTTCTAGTAAAATTTATTACATTTAATTGTAAAGGACTTGCCATTTAAAAAACCCACTTTATATTCCAGAACACCTTAATGCTCTTAGGTTGTGTTTAATATATTCACTGCTTTTACTGGAACAATGTATATATTTTTTTGTGCATATTATTATCATCGACTGTATAAAGAAAAAAATAAACTTAGGCAGCCAGAAAAATAATATTCAACCAGTTTCGAAACATTTTTTGGAAAGAAAACGGAAACTAATACTGATTGTTCAAGTTACTTTTAATAGTATCAAATATATATTATTATAATCAAAAAAACCACTTATTTCATTATTTTTTTATATATTTTTTCAATAAATCGTTGAATTCATCTAACTTCTTTAAAGTTGAAAACTCTTCTATTGCCAGTAATGAATCAGTATTTTTGTATCCTTTATCAAGTGCTTTTTCAATATATTCCAGTGTTCTTTTCTTATTATTATAAGCCTTTGCATAGACCCTTGCCACCCAGATGTAGTAATCCGTTCTATCTTCATCCAGTTCTATAGCTTTTAAAAAATGTGTTAATGCATCTTCATATTCTTCTAGTTCATACTCTAATCGGGCTAACTGCTGGTAGATAATCGAATTATTTTGCTCAAGATTGATGACTTGATGAAAATAATAAAAGCTTTCTTGATAATTCTTTGATTGATAATAATAAAAAGCAATGTTGTAAAGATTGGGAACAAATTTTTCATTTAATTCATAGCATTTTAAGAAATAGGTTATGGCTTGATCGGATTGTTCGTTATTTAAATAAGCTAGTGCTAAATTGTAATATCCAATATGATCATCTGGGTAAAGTTTTATATACTCATTGAAAATATCAATAGTATTTTCATAATCTTTTTGAATGAAATAATTATTTCCTAATAATTTCAAAAGATTTTGATTATACTGAGCAACTTTTGGTTTATATTGTTCTACAATCAATTTAAAAGCTTGTTCATATTTTCCTAATTGCTGATAGCAATGTATCAGGTTAATATAGGCATTTTTATTTTTTGAGTTATATAAAATAGCTTGCTGAAATTGAGTACTTGCTTCTGTATATTTTTCTAATTGATAGTATTCATTACCCAGTACAAAAAAATCATTAGAAATATTCTCTTTTGTT
>JAKSBL010000597.1 GCA_022361115.1 Spirochaetota bacterium
ATTATATTTTCAAAAAAGTTTCAATCATTAATCTATATAATCGATTTTTTTTAACAAAAAAGTAAAATTTCTTTATTTTTCATATTCAATTATCATGAATTATTTTATACTGTAAGCTGTTTATTTGTGTAAAGAATGCTTTTAGCAATCTTAGCTTTAAAAGCGAGCTCTACTTGAGGAATAGCAAAATAACATACTTATAGTAAATCCTGGCTGAAAAAGTTTTACAAAAAATCCTTAAAATATGAAGAAATATATACTTATTTTTATCTTAATCAATATCTTCAACCCAGTAATATTTTCAGTAAAGAGATATCCTTCTCTATTTAGAGGTAAAATTAAACAAGAAAACATTATTCAAATACAACAAAAGCAATCTGTTAAAAATCGAGAAATTATTCGGTTAAAAAATGAGCTTCCGATAATTATTCAAAACACGGAAACACCTGATTTCCGTTTTTCTATCTACTTACAAAATCCTCCGCTTTATCAAACCTATATTAATAGTGGAACGGAAAAATTATTACTACTTTATATTAAAGAAACAATGACTCAGAAAATAACGAATAAATATGGAAGTGATTTTTATTTTGATATTATACTCAATGCTAATCATGATTTTTCTAGTTTAATTTTTAATTGTCATAGAGATAATTATGAAAAAATATTATCAATTATCTGGGAAAGTTTAATGATTAAAGAAATCAATCAAAGAATATTTGATATAGTCAATCAAAAATTGCAGGAAGATTTTCAAAAATATATTCAATTTGAAAAAAATCTTATTCAACAGAATTTTAGTTCCTTTCTTTATAAAACTGAAAATTTGTCTAGTCAATTTTATGGAAATACCATTTCATTAAGTCTCATCACTAAAACATCTTTATTAACATACTATCAAAATTCATTTTTTGTTAAACGGTTAGTTGCTGTAATTACTATGGATATTAAAAATAAACAAAAAATTATCAAACAATTAAATGAATCAACCAGCAACTTTTCTTTCTCCCAAGAAAACAAAGAATATCAGTTAATCAGTAAAAGTATTTATCAACAAAATCCCAAGTATTATCCATATCAAAAAGAACTAACCAGTGTTTTTTTTACAGGTTATTTTGATGCCCCTTCATTTTTAAATGATGATTACTTTACATTTTTAATTCTAATGAAAATACTGAATAAAGTAACTCAATTAAATATCTCTCAAAACGATGCAATAAACTGGAACTCAAAAATGATTAATTTGATTAATTATGGTGAAATCAGTGGCAAATGTAATGAAGAAAAGATGATTTTCTATTTATTAACATTGAAAAGGATATTTCAAGACCTCCAGGACAACAAAAAGATATATTACTATGAGAATGAACAAGGCCAAATCATCGATGATTTTTTAAAACAAACCAAACAATATCAGAAAGAAATAAAATTGAATTCACTCATAACTGAAATGAAAAATCAATTATATCAGGAATTTAATCTTAGTGAGATTGAAACTTATGAAAAAGAATCAAAATTAATCTCTCTCTTTTTTTTACTAGGAGAATTTTATAAAAATACAGTCATTAAACAAAAAATCGATCAAGTTAACGAAGAAATGGTAATTGAAGTTTTCAATAAATATTTAAAAGACATTAGTTGGGCTGTTTTAGCAAATCCTGAATATTTACAAAATCTCTCATATGATTATTTTTATTAAAATTTATTTATTTTGTATTGTTTTTACTTTACACTGATTGTCAAAAAATGAAAAATATTATATATACAAGTACTGATTTATAAAAAAAAAGCAATGGAGTAAATATGTTACTATATATTGATTTTCCTAGCTGGATAAAACCAGAAATATTTGGAGGCCTCAACTTACCTTCCTTTCTTAACTTTTTATCTATTCTTCGTTGGTACGGATTAATGTATATTGTAGCAATATCTATTGCTTATATACAGAGTATTTATATAGTAAAACATGATTCTTTTAAAACGATTAATCGGGAAAAGTTAGAAGATTTTTATTTTTGGGGTGTTTTAGGATTAATTTTAGGAGCAAGAATTTTATTTTGTTTTGTATATGATTTTCATAATACCATTCAGCACCCCTGGTTGATTTTTCTGCCTTTCCAAGATCTGCTTTTTGTCAGTCCCAAACATATGATACCTTTTCTCTTTTTTTTCTTTCTCATTATTTTTTGGTTTATCATTTATATTCATAGATTATTTAAAGTATCTTTACGAAGGATTAAATTAAATATTTATAAGAACCAGATTTTATCCAAAATTGACAATTCCAAAGATAGACAATTCATTGAATCGTCATATCAAAAGAAGGAAGATTTTGTTTATTTAAAAGATGGTTTTAACTTAGATCAAACCAGTAAAATAAAATCAATTTTATTAAATTATCCGACAGCCTATGCTAAGCAAGCAAAATATTTGTTGATCAGCTTTTTCAGCATTGTTGTTTTGCGTATATTATTTTGTTTTCTTTACGATTTTGCATTTTATTCAAAACACCTTTTGCAAATCTTTATCCCTTTCTCCGGAGGAGATTTTGTTGGATTATCAGGGATGTCTGTTCATGGAGGAGTGATCGGTGTTACTTTAGCTATGTTTCTTTATGTGGGGATATATAAAATTGATTTAGCTGAAATCAGTAGTATTGTTTGTACTTCTATCCCTTTAGGTTATACTTTTGGTAGATTAGGAAACTTTATCAATGCAGAACTCTATGGTAGAATAACAGCAGCCCCATTTGGAATGCTTTTTCCCCAAGCAGACAAGTTATCTTTACAAGCCCCAGGTGTTCAGGAAGTGATCAGTCAGCTTCAATGGAAGGTAGATGTTAAAAATCAGATTGTAACCAATCATCTAGGAGAAGCCGTTCCAGATGTTCTAAATGGTATCTTCATAAATTTACCACGGCATCCCTCACAATTATATGAAGCTTTTACAGAAGGAATTTTGCTATCAGCAATTATCTGGTTTTTAAGATGGAAAGTTCCGGCTACAAAAAAATATGGAGCACCAATTTTTTTAGCTGGATATGCTTTTTTCCGTATTTTAGTAGAAATGGTCCGTCAACCTGATATTCAGTTTATTGATGCTCAATCTGGTAATTATATGGGATTTATTATTGGTCATATTACTATGGGGCAAATCTTGTCTTTTTTAATGATTATCGGTTCAGGTTTACTTGCATTGTATTTTTATCAGCAGGATAAAAAGCAAGGGACAGTATAAATTGAAAAATTAAATAATAGAAGGATTCATTGAGTATCATGGGATATATAAAAGAATATGACTTTTCATTATTAGAAAATGATGTAATACAAGCAGAATCAGAACCAGCAACACACAATTGGCAAACCATTTTTCCTGATACTTTACCAATAATCGTTGAAATAGGTTGTGGAAATGGCCATTTCTTAGTTGAAAAAGCACAAAATCAGCCTGAAAACAATTATATTGGTATTGATATTAAAGCTAAAAGAATTATCCGCTGCCGAGAAAAGCAAACTAAAAAACAAGTGCAAAATATCAAATGGATCTGTGGAGAGGCTTTTCATGGGCTTCAAAGTTATTTTAAAGATCAATCGATTCGACAGATTTATATGACTTTTCCTGATCCCTGGCCTAAAAAAAAACATCACAAAAAACGTTTATTTCAAAAAGACTTTGTTGATTTAGTTTTCCAAAAATTGGAAAGCGAAGGAACTTTTGTTTTTATCTCTGATTTCTTTGAATATTATCAAGTAGCATACGAATTGATACAAAATGATGAACGATTTTCTTTTTATGAAAATAATGAAAAAGAGCAGATGAGTACTTCTGTTTTTGGGCAAAAATGGCTGCTCGATAACCGGGACATTCATTGTTTTGCATTTAAAAAGAATTCTCAATAAGGATTAAGTAAAAATGAAAATCTGGAAAAATATTAAAAAGTTATTCATTTCGGTTTGTGATTTTTTTTACAACCTATCTGGGGGTAAAAAGAATGACTTAAAAAATGTACGACGAGTTTATTTTGGCTTAAAAATTCGATTAATTACTTTCTTAGGGGTTCTTTTGTTTTTTATCCTCATGATTTTTAGTGTCATTATCCTCAATCTTCAACGATCCTATATATTAGATGAAAAAAGAAAACGGACAGATTATTTAGCTCAAACCTTGAGTGCACTTTTTGAATCTTATATTGACCAGACTAATTCGGCTTCGCGACAATCTCGAAGTATTCAGTTAAAAGCTATTGCTGATAACTGTAATTATTTTAAGCAGTTTAATGATGACATATTTAAAATTTATGTGACTGATGAAAAAGGTAACATTATACATTCTACTTATAAAAATGAAATTAATACTAAAACAAAAGGTTCCTATGTCTATAAAAGTTTACAATCTTTAGAAGTAGTAAGTGGTTATAAGTGGAAAGAAGAAAAAATTAATTATGAAG
>JAKSBL010000420.1 GCA_022361115.1 Spirochaetota bacterium
ATGAAAAATATTTATGATGTTTTTTTAGACATGGATTTACAGGATTTTTATTTTTTTGTGGTGAGTATCTTGCGTTTTACTTTTACTGATTCTCTGAAGTTGATTAGTAATCCGCTTTCGATTACTGTAAATCTGTGTTTAATCTTATTGACAGAATCCATATAGATGTTTTTAGCAAACAATAAAAAAGCTCATACAAATCTTTGCATGAGCCCTTTTTTTCTATTTTAATGTGAGATTATAAAAATTAGAATTTAGCAACTTTGATTTCTTTAATAATATAATGGTATTCCTTATCGTTTAAAATAAATTTAATTTCTTCTTTTGGTTTTTTATCAAGCAGTTTTGCACCTAAAGGAGATTGATAAGAAATGATGTTTTTCTCTGTATTAGATTCATGTGGGCCTAATATAGTATACTCAATAGTATTGTTATTGATCTTATCTTCTAATTTGACGATGGTACCAAAGGTAACAAAATCATTACTAATTTCATCTTTTTTGATAATAGTTGCCTGGGAGAGATCATTCATGATTTTTGTCAATTTGCTTTGTAAAAGAGCTTGATGTTCTTTAGCAGCTTTGTACTCGGCATTTTCTTTTAAATCACCCTTCTCCATTGCTTCACCAATTTCTTTAGAATTCTTTGGAATTTCTACTTCTTTAATATTGATTAAATCTGCATGGAGTTTATTGTAGCTCTCTTCTGTTAATAATAGTTTATCAATAATTGAAGTTTTAGAAGTACTAATATCAAATTTCAAGCTTTGGTCCTCTACGTCAATATCTGGGTATAATTCAGAAATTTGATTCTTGATTTTTATAATATTTTCTGCTTCCATGGATAATAATTCACTGGATATAGAAAATAACCGCTTAGAAAACTCTTTGCCTGATTTTTTAATATATCCCAATAGAAAATCATTTTTAAATAAATAGTCTTTTATCTGAGATGAAACCTTTTTATTTTTTACTGTATCCTTTTTTAAACTAACATCTTTACCAGTTAATTCAACCAGGTGAATTAGGGAAAAGATAATGTTATCATAATCAATATTAAATCTTTTGCTTTTTTCTGGATTTAATGCATTAGTAACAATCCAGAAAAAAGCTTCTCTAAACTCTTTATAAGCTGTGATAAGTTCTTTTACGATCTTTTCTTCCCAGCCAATATTTGCCAGTTCATCATAGAGAAATTTATGAGGATACTGATAAAAAATATGGTTAAATACTTCTTTCCATTCTGGGAAAACTTTTTTTAACTGATAAAGAAAATCTTTTTTATAATCAGAAAGACTGATTTTTTCATAGATTTCTATTGGATCTTCAATTTGCTCGACAAATTCAGCAAACTCATAATTAAATTTAATATTGATAAATGGAAATTTGTTTTGTATATCTTTTAGTAATAAATAACTGGAAAATGTTTGTTCATTTACATTGTTTATTGAATTTAAAAAAGATAGAAAATAATTTACCATATCTTCTAAAAAGTCTGAATCTGGATCAGTATTTTCAATATAATCAATAATCAGGTTAAATCGCTGATTAAAATCTTTTGCTGCTTTAAAGGAATTATATATTTTTTCTTCAAAAGTTAATGGTTTATCTCTTAGTTCATAAATGTCGTTGTTTTCATCAAGAGATCCAAAAAGAGGATCTGTTTTTAATAACTTTTTAGCTTTTGTCCACCAGGAATTCCATTCTGAATTGGTTAAAATATCCGGGCAAAGTTCTTCTTTAAAATTTTTCATGGAAGCTTTGTTTTCAAAACTATTGATAAGAACTTTTAATGCCCATTTTACATCTGATTTTACTTTTTCTTTTAGTTTACTGATATTTTTGAGTTTTAAAATCCAAATATGATTTTTAGGTAAAACTTTTAAGGAGTTTAATGCAACCTTTAAAGACATTTTATGATTTTTCGCTTTTTGAAAATCGATAGTAAAAACATCTTTAGTAATATCTTTTATCACTCCCAGTCCCCAGGTCCGGTGATAAACAAAATTGCCCTTATCAAAAACAATATGTCTTTCAAACTCGATAATCGCATCCGCAATGTTTCTCCAGCGGCCTTCTAAATTACTTTTTTTAACATACTCATCTAATTGAGAATGATCTGCATATTTCAAACGGTATGTGGTAACAATTTCTGTTCGGCAGTATTCGTTTTCCGGCTCTTTTTCTAGAATGATTTTTAGTATTCTTAAACAAATATCAAAGTCTTCTTTTTCTTTATAAATATCATATAAAACTGTTAAAAGTTCAATGGATCGTTCAATGTTAAAATTGTTGGTAATTTTTTTATCGAGATTGAGAAAAAACTCATAACTGATATCATCAAAAGTTAGAAGTTTTTTCCATAATTCTTCTACCTGAGTAAAATTTTTATTTAAAATATAACGATTTATGGCTTTTTTATAATAGGAAATTGCATCATCAAATTCATCATTTTCTTCTTTCAGTTCTGCTAGTTTAACTACTAAATTTGCTTCTTCATAATCTACACGAATAAGTTTTTCCCAGAGATCTGGTAGTAATTCTTTTTTATTCAGGTTATTGTATGCATCAATTAATGAACGGAGAACAATTTTGTCAGAAACTTTTTGTAAAATTATGTTACAGAGGTATTCTACAATGTTCCATTTCATATTGTCTGTAAATATCTTTAATAAACTATAAACATTATTATTTTCCAAAATTCCATCATCGATTTGGAATATAGTTGATATATAAAGTGCAACAATAGAATTTTTATTATTTTTTAAATAATTTTCAGTAATCCCTTTGATTTCAGGAATAACATGGTAATCTCTAATCTCTTCGATTAAGATATTGAGCTCTTCAAAATTTTTGATAGTGTAATTATTAATGGTAGCTCTGGTCCATTTTTCTGCATTTAATTGATTTTCATATTTCTCTAGTAGTAGTTGACTGGTTTCTAGCAATTTTTCGCTCATTATGACTCCTATTGTTATGGGAATTAATTATCCCTATATTTGTATCATATAAAATTATCTTAAATAGTCCTTAACTTTTAATTGATCATCATTTAATAATTCATCTATTTGAGGTGAGATGATTTTTATTTTGTTTAGTATTTCATTGATCTGTTTGTGATCAGTATGTTTTATTTTAATAAAATCAATAAGCCAGAAATAACAGTTTAATAATCTAGCAGTTAAGATTTCATCTGAACATTTTTCCTGTAAAATTTTTTGTTCTAAATAAAATATCTCTTGTTTTAATTTTCCCAATTCAATGGGTAATAACTCCCGTTTAATATCAAAGATTTGATAGATCCAGGCATAAACAGGTATCCAGTAATCAATATAATCATCTTTGATACCGTTTTCCTGAATTTTAGTGATCAGAGTATGTATCATATTGGAATCCAGGTTATTGATCTGTATTAACGATGGATCAATAAAAAAAGATTCCCTAAATAATACCTTTGCCTTTTTACTCTCGTCAATTAATGCGTAGCAATCAGCCAGTTGTGCCATGGCATTGGCATCCAGGTGGTCATTTTTTAGATTTTTTTCAAAAAATAATATGGCCTGGTGAAAATCGCCAATTTTTTTATAAGATAAACCTATTAAATAATAGATCTCAAGATCAATCAATTTTGTTTCATTCAAATCTTTTAAAAAAGATTGTAATGCCTGATTATATATATAATCCATTAAATTCGTGATCACTTGAATGTTGGTATTTTTTATCGTTTGAATAAATTTTTCAAACCGTATCCATTCCTCATGATATGCTTTTCCCCGACTAAATCCTTCCTTTAAGGTAAGGATTTTTTGTATTCGCGGAGTCCAGTATTTTATACATTTAATTCCGCTTTCAGCTATTGGATTTGCATAATACTTTTTCATGATAGCCAGAAATTTTTCATTTGCCTCAGGAAATTTGCCTGATTTTAAAAGTTCTAATGAATAATTTACCTGTTTAATTATTTCCGGATCATTGTAACCTGATTTTTTTTTATGATTCATTGTTATGAATTCTTTTTTTATCTAAAATAATGATTTTAACATTGATAATGTATTATATTGCAAAGATTTTTTGATTAGTATATTCATAAGGCACAATCAAAAAATTTTATATTTTAGAATAAATTTTTTAATTTGACTACCATTTATTTTAAGTTGATTACCATTTGATATACTAAATTAATTAGAAATGCTAAAAAAGATATTATTTTAGAACCCAAATATTATAACATTTATTTTATTATTGTCAAATAAAAAAATAAGAGAACTTAAAGCAAATTGTTGTATTTTGATGATTTTAAGATTTATAAAAAGGAATGATGAAAAATTATAGCTAAATAATCTTATTTCTTATTCTTTTTATCAAAAAGACCTTTTTTTCGTTTTAAGAATTTTGATCTTCTTTTTTCAGCTTCCTCTTCACCCATTTTATTAACAGATTCAGAAAAAAGCTTCCAGGCACCGGTTGTTCCATCCCCTTTACTTCTGGGTGTCTTCATTCTTTCCCTCCTCTAATAAAACTAACCATTTTTCTATATAAATATATTGTAAAAATCAGAAAAAATCAAAAAAAATTGCAAAAAACTTCAATTTATTTTTACTTCAAATAAATCCAACAATCTTTCTAACTCATCAACAGAAAAATACTGAATCATGATTTTACCCTTATCATTACTGCCATTGATATTCACTTTTGTTTGCAATCGCTGTTCTAGTTTTTCCTGGGCAATTTTAATTTCCAGTTCCTGCTTTTTTTCTTTGGTTTTTTGTTCTGTTTTTTTACTTTCCTGGTTCCATTTTTTTGATATTTTTTCAGCCTCACGAACAGATAAATTGTTTTGAATAATATAATTTGCAAATGGGATATGTTGATTTTTATCTATGAGTGAAAGAATGGTTCGAGCATGACCAGGTGTTATTTTTCCTTCAATAATCCAGTTTTGAATTTGAGGATCGAGATTTAACAGCCGAATAGAATTAGTCAGGGCTGTTCTACTTTTGCCGATCCTCTCAGCCAGTTCATCCTGAGTCATTTGATAAGTATCAATTAAACTGGAAAATGCTAATGCTTCTTCTATGGGATTTAAGTTTTCCCGTTGGATATTTTCAACAATAGAAACCTCAAATTTTTCCCTTTGGGAGAGATTTTTAACTATAGCTGGTACAAATTTTAAATTGATTTGCTTTGCAGCCCGATAGCGTCTTTCTCCAGCAATAATTTCATAATGATCATCCGCTTTTGCAACAGTTATTGGTTGGATCATGCCAAAGTTTTTGATAGATAAAGCTAATTGATCAATCGATTCAGAGTCAAATTCTTTACGGGGTTGATTTGGATTAGGAAATATTTTATTTAAAGGTAGTTCAGTAAAACCAGCTAAAACCTTGTTTTCATTGCTTTCTTTTGTTTCAATACTGGTTTGCTGATCTAAAATTTTTGATTTTTCAGGAGTTTCCTCTTGAATATTCATTTTTAATAAGGCATCTAAACCTTTACCTAATCCTCTATTTTTAGCCATTGATAAACTCCCTGGCTAATGCCTCATAAGCTTTTGCACCAATACAAGATTGATCATGTAAAATTACTGGCACACCAAAGGATGGGGCTTCTGCTATTCGAACATTACGAGGAATCATGGTTTTATACACTTTTTTTCCAAAATAGCTAATTACATTTTTAGCAACATCATCAGTTAAGTGGGTTCTTTTATCCAACATGGTTAAAAGTACTCCCTGAATCGATAAATCAGGATTTAGATTTTGTTTTACCAGATTAACCGTATTAATTAATTGTGTTAAGCCTTCCAAAGCAAAGTATTCAGTTTGAATAGGAATTAATACCGAATCAGCTGCGACTAATCCGTTTAAGGTAAGAACGCCTAATGAAGGCGGACAATCAACAAATATATAATCATACTCATTTTTTACTTTCTCCAAGGATTTTTTAAGGAAAAAATTACCATTTTCCACTTCAACTAATTCAACAGATGCACCTGTTAAATGAATACTAGAAGGAATAATGTAACAGTTGTTAATTTTAGTTTTAGAAATACCGTGATTGACTTCTATCTTATTCATAATGATTTCATAAATGTTTTTATTACTTTCCAGATCAGTAATTCCTAATCCAGAGCTACAGTTTGCTTGAGGATCAAAATCAACAACTAATACACGTTTGCCCAGCATTGCAACACTTGTGCTTAAATTAATTGCAGTTGTAGTCTTGCCGACTCCCCCTTTTTGATTAACAATAGTGATAATCTCACCCATAATAACTCCTCAAGTTCATGAACTTATTATTTTCTTTAGTTTAATTAGCTTCAGCTTTTTTGTAATAACAAAAAAAATAAGAATACAAATTTTCTTCAAATAAATTAAATTGGTGTATATTGATATTGCTAATTGAAATCTGTTGATCCGTATCTTTTTTTATAAATCCAATCAGTTTTTCAATACTATTTTCATCAATTTCATTATTAAAAATAATATTTCCTTGAGTATCCATTATTAAATACTGATAATCTTTGGAAAGTATTTTTGTATCAATTTTAAACAAAATTAAAATATAGCCGCTGTTTGTTTTTTTTCCTATAAAATAATGAGGTTGATTATTATTCACCAAAATACTAGATAAAAATAGTTCACCTTCTTTTAAAAAAAGTAATTGAACAAAATGATGATGAATAGTTAACGGCCTAAAATTACTGTGTTGATACTCGATATTTGAATATTGAATTTTGTTTTTATCATAAAGAAATATACTACATATTTCAATAAATTTATTATTATTTGTAGAAAGTTTATTCTCTAATTGGTCTGTTGTAACCTGATTTGCCAAAAATAAGTTATGCTCTACCTGTTTTTTAATTTGGGTAATGACATGATTTGAATATGAAAACAGAAACTGAGTAGTTAATACAATAAATAAACAATAAATATTTTTTATCAACTTTTTTTCCTGTTGAAGATTCTAAACCGATCTGTAATTAAGAAAAAGGAAGGTAATATAAATA
>JAKSBL010000295.1 GCA_022361115.1 Spirochaetota bacterium
AGGCAGTAAAAGTTACTTTCTCTTTATCTGCAGCTGATAATAAACGATCGGCAATTTTGGTCATAATATGATCAAATTTTGCTTTGATAATATTATGGAATAAAACCTTTTTACTTCCAAATTTTGAACGGATTTTTTCAGAATTGGGAAGATTTAAAGCTACAGTTTGAGCATATCCCCTGCCTTCACCAGCATTATATAATAAATCCACAATCATCAGTTTTGAATTTGCAGTCACTTGTTTTTGTTTTTTATAATGAGCTGGGATTGGCAGCTTCTGTTGCATAGACTCTATTTCTTTTAAAACGGCCTTGAGTTTTCGATATTCTTCTTGATTTCTAATACTGATAAAAGCCGTAAAAGCAGCTTTATAGCCTAAAAATTTATCATCATAAAACTCATGCGGCCCAAAGATGACCTCCAATTCACCATCAAGTAATTGCAGCCATCTGATTTCAGCTTCTTCATAATCATTATTGCCAAAGGCATTAGCAATGGAGGTCAGATAGGATTTCAAATAATAATTTTCTACATCATCAATTACTTTTAAAATGAATTCACTAGCTTTTTGCAGATGTTGCTTATAGTATTCACTATATGGAATAGCTATTAATTGATTTTTCCTTCTTCTAATAACAGAATGGGGCGAAATAAAATCATTTTTATCTTGAGGGTGTGTATTTAAATAATTATCCCATTCTTCAATTGTTAAGTTATGTGGATAAAATTCTGCATGGCAACCAATTTGATATCCATTAATAAATGCAGAATTCTCAAATTCATCTACTGGACCTTTCATAATCGTAAAATAGTTCATCAGGTTTTGATTCTTAGACTCTTCAATTTTTTGCCTGATCTTAAGGTTATCTTCTGACCGTTGTAATAAATAAACATCATCAATAATTTTGGCTACTTTAATCAGTGATTGAATTACTTTTTTTTGATTATCTGAAAATGAAGAGAGATCATTTTCAATCTTTACAGGAACAATTCTTTTACTTAAAGAATTAAAGTCAAAGCCTTTTTTAAATTCCATATTTTTTCCTGGATTTTATCCAAACCATTTACAAAGACCACGTTAGTGGGTCTTATAAATTATTTAATCAACTTTATAATGCATTTGTAAAATATATTATATCTTGTAATGCATTTTTTTATAACTTTTCGGTATATTATATTCTGAGTTCCTCAATTTGTCAAACAAACAAGTTCAACTTCAATTTTTAGAGTTGAGAGTCCTCATCACTAGTAATATTTACTCGCAATTCTTGCACTACTTCCACATTCTTTTGCCAAGTTCTTCCAGAACTTTATTTAAGGGAATTTCTTTTTCTCTTAAATATACCATAAGGTGATAGATAAGATCTGCAGATTCATAAATTATTTCTTCCTCATTTTTAGCTAATACAACTTCAATGGTTTCTTCTCCCAATTTTTTGAGGATCTTTTCTGAGCCTTTTTCAAAAAGATGGGTAGTATATGAATTGGGGGGCATCTTTTCTTTTCTGTTTTTAATAATCTGTTCTAATGAAAATAAAATTTCCTTTATAGAATCCGGCTGAGATTGATCATTTGTTAGAGAGTTTTCTTTAATAAAAAAAAGAATGGTGTCATCCTCTAATTTTATTTGATCAAAATCAATAGAAACAGCCTTTAAATCTTTTTCTAATACTCTTTGATTTTCCGGCATATACTCCCAGATTTTTGAATTCTCAATAGTTTTTTCCCAGGCTTTTTGGTTCATAAATCCATTTGCCAGTTCTGAGTTATCGGTATTATATACAATAAAAGGATAATATTCTTTTTTAAAAGTTAAGAGTTTACTCATAGTATTCCTGATTTTTTTGGGGCTATTATAACTGATTGTTTGATGTTTGTCATATTTTTATTCAATTTTCTTCCTCTATTTTTAAAATGAATATAAACAATTAAGATTTCTTCATAAAATCTTTTTTATTTTTTAAATAAATAAATTTACAGTAACTCAAGAAAATAATCTAATTAGACCAAATGCCGAGTTTTCGCCTTAGTAAAGACTTTAAAGATTATTTTTCTACCCCATCAGGTAGAAAAAATTCTATTTTGTAGTTAAAAATCAAAATTAATGAAAAAATCGACATTCAGATTGATATTTTTCTTTCATTATCTTTATTCTTGTATTGATAATAATTTAAATTAAGATTATAATTTATAATATCTTCTATTTTTTTCATTATTGATTGCGTTTTTGTAAAGGAACTATCGAATGATCCAGGACCTGCAATTGGATACAAATGAATCCAGCGTCATTCATTTTTATCAGAAAGTGATTGATAAAACGATTTTAAAAAGATTTACTGCTGATTTTATTTTGAGAATTTTCGGCCTTTTTTATCGAAAAAATCAAGAACAAGTTCAGGCTGAACAAGAAAAAATGATTCAATCTATTCAAGCAGCCTTATTCAGCCGTCTCAATGAAAGTTTAAAATCTATATCGGTAACGCCTTCGAATTTAATTGAAATCAAATTTGATGATGATATTGCTATCCCTACCATTACCTATCACAATGAAGTAGAAAAATATGACAATGTACTCATTAATGTACTTTTTAAAAAAATTGGCTGGGAAGAAATCAATGAATTCAGATACTTCATACTCAGATTTTTACAATACTATCTTTCCAGAGAATATGAGAGTCAAATTATCCCTGAAGAAACGATCAAAAAAAAAGTTGAAGAAATCTCATATATTATTCAGGAATTACTCCAAAATGCCAATCAGTATGGATTAGAAGAGTACGATTATCAATTAAAAATCATTCATTTAGCACACGAAATTCATATTTATGTCTTTAATGCAGCCAGTGAAAAAAATTACCAAAAGATGAAACGCATTATTGAAGAAATTCGAAATTCCAAAGACCGAGAAGATCTTCTTTTAAAGTTTATGTTAAAAGATGACAAATCATTAGGATTAATTTCTTCTATTCTCAATTTCAATATTCAAGATTATCATGTGGATTTCATTAACGAATCCATAATAGAAACCCATTTTACAGTAGCTTTATTTTAATCCCTTTTTTTATTTTTGAGTTAACTTTCCGCCTGCTAAATGATAATGGCTGTCTGCCATTGCAGCAATTTTTTGAGAATGTGTCACAATGAGCAAAGAATGCTGATTGATTTCAGATATTTTAAATAACAAATCCAGTACTTTTTCTTCATTTTCATCATCTAAATTTCCAGTAGGTTCATCTGCCAAGATTAGGGAAGGCTTGTTGATCAGGGAACGGGCAATTGCGACTCGCTGTTTTTCCCCGCCTGATAATTGGGATGGATGATGACTCATTCTATGTTCCAGGCCAACCAGATGCAGTAAATCCTTTGCTTCCTTTACAGCTTTCTTTTTTTGAAATTGATTCATTAAAAAAGGTAAC
>JAKSBL010000647.1 GCA_022361115.1 Spirochaetota bacterium
AAAATAAAAAACTATTTAAATGCCTCCATATGTTTAAATAATCTGGGAATATCCTATTATTATCTCAAAAACCTTGATCAGGCAGAAAAAAAACTACTGCAATCTATCAATTATATAGCAGAAATCATGGCTTCTCTGGATATTCGATTACAAGTCGATTTATTATCGGCCCAGTATAGTGCTTATCATTTATTAATATATTTATATCTGGAAAACAATCAACCAGAACAGGCGATAAAAGTGCTGGAACAAAATAGTGCCGGCTATTTACGTAAAAAGCTACAAAATGTAAATCATCTTCAATCATCAGTTCCAGATATAAAAGCTATCCAAAAGCAACTCGATCAAAACACTGCCCTTTTATATTATGTTAACCTCTCTCACAAAATTCTTATTACTCATAATCAAGTGAAAATGGTTAAGAATCACCTGAACAAAATTCCCATCTCACTGGTGATATCAAATCATTCAGATATCACTCAACGGGGTTTAAAAAGAAAAAAGAATCCAGAAAAAGAATTACTAAAACTTCAAATGTCGCCCACTCTAACTGAAATGATTTTTTATCTTCGAAATCAAATTCTTGCTCTTGAACCTACTTCAGAACTGATTCAGGTATCAAAAGAGCTCTATAAAACTCTGATTGCTGATTTCCAAAATCATTTAAAAACTATAGACCGGTTGATCATTATTCCCGGCCATACATTTGCCTACCTCCCTTTTGAAGCCTTAATAACTGAAGATAATCAATACCTGGTAGAATTATATGATATTCAATATATCCAATCATTTACTATCTTTGATATGTTAAAATCCCGGGATTATTCACAATTTAAAAGGGAAAGTATGCTGGCAGTTGGTGGAACCATATTTGAGACATGGAATAAAGATATATCTCAGATCAATTTTGATGAAATGACTTATCAACAGTTTATTAATCATAATCAAGTATATCAATATCTGGGATATGGCCAGTGGCCCTTTTTGCCTGGTACACAAAACGAAGTTTATCAACTAAAAAAAATTTATCCAAAAAGCTGGATCATCAGTGGTGATAAAGCAAATGAAGGGGGTATCAAAAGTTATTCAAAAAAGGGATTGCTAAAAAAATACCGATTTCTTCATTTTGCTACTCATGGATTGGTTTTACCTGATTTTCCAGAGTTATCCAGCCTAGTACTATCACACAATGATAATGATCAGGAAAATGGTTATCTACAGGTACATGAAATTGCTGAATTAAAAATCCAGGCTGATTGTGTTACCTTAAGTGCTTGTGAGACCGGATTAGGCAAATTATACAGTGGAGAGGGAATGTTAGGTTTAACTCAGAGTTTTTTTATTGCAGGAGCAGCTGGTCTTAATGTTTCCCTCTGGCCAGTAGCTGACCTGTCTACCATGGAATATATGACAGCTTTATATCAGTTAGTTGAACAAAAGAATCTGAAAATATATCAAGCTAATAGTGAAATTAAAAGAAAATTTATACTTGGAGAAATAGCAGATGGGCAATTTCAGCATCCCTATTACTGGGCTCCCTTTGTTTATTATGGCAAATAAAGATAATTCAATTAATGATGCTATAATAAGTATAGATACTAAAAAACAGGAAATAATTAGAATCAATGAGTAAAATTCGAGAACTAAACAAGGTATATCAAAAGGATGAAGATATTAAACGGAGGTGGTTCACAGATGATGATTTCTGGGATTTAATTGTCTGGGCCGAAAATAATAAAATTATTGGATTTCAACTTTGTTATGCCAATAAAGCTTTTACCTGGAAAAAAAGTGGAGAATACAGTCATCAAAATGTTGATGAACACCGTAATAGAACTCCTATTTTAATACCAGATGGTTACTTTGACAGAGAGCTGATCAGAGATAAGTTTTTAGAAGATAGTAAAGATATTGATAAACAGATTGTAGATTTAGTAGTAGAAAAAATCATGAACTATCATAATCAATAACCAGACAGCTTTACTAAAAAACCTAACCCAGGATTACAAATTTTAACAAATTTAAAAAACTCACACAAAAAATACCAACATAAAGTAAATTCTCTAAAATAAAATATGAATCTTCTGTGTGAGCCTGATAAACCAATTTCTAATTTTACTTTTATATACTTTCAACCTTAAAAATAGTAACAGTTCCACTAACCTCATTAGCTACCACTAATAAAGGTTGCCCTATAGGACTATCAGATTCTGAGATAAAAATTACCCCTTCTGGTCCCAAATCACCAGCCTCACCCTTGACTTCAGTTAATTCTTTATCAGCTAATGCACCAAAATTTCGGGTATTAATATATTCTACATACTCAGGCATCTGCGGATTGGTAATATTGTAAACCATAATTCCCCCAATTCTTTCTAGGAGAATAAAGGCATAATACTGTTTAGCAACCATACCCACTGTAATGCCTTCTGGTTCTGGTCCTTTACTTTTACTCCGCCCATCAATTTTATCTTCATCATTGGAAGTGTTAAAATACTCAGGATACATTTGAGCAGTAATTTGCTCAAACTGATCACCAGAATCAAAGACCAAATTGATATTCTCATCCCAGATAGAAAAAGAGCGAGTTCCAAAGGTATAAATCTGGTCATAGTCACCATCATTATCCCAATCTCCTTCTGTACTCACTACTTTCAGATCCCCTATTTCTGCCTGTAACTCAGAGGCATTAGAAAACGCATCAGGATCAAGGATTATTTTACTGACTTGCTCTTCATCTTCATAATCATCATATTCTCTGCTGTCCCCTTCGTTGGCAGTAATCACATAAGATTTACCTTTTACCTGATAACTATCAATAGCATCAGGCATATATAGGCCAAATACCGGATAATTTTTGATATTTATCACTTTATCCTTTCCGGCATCCAATCCATTGCCAGCCAAACTATGATCTTTTGCCCCTAATGATTGAATAGTTAAAACTTTTTTTGCTGGAATGTCAATTTTGGCAATCGCATTATTTTCCTGAAGACAAACATAGGCAAATTTTGAATCATCTGTTACTGCAATGTATTCTGGCTCTACATCCTGGCTGAACGAGGTTCCTTCAGGACCAGTTATCCGAATTTTTCTATTGCTGTCAGCTTCAGTCAATCGAATGGTAGTAGCAGTCAAATTTTGGTTAATTCCTTTGGAAATATCAATAATACTGACTGTACCATCTGGATCATTGGCATAATCGTCACTGGGTTCACCTTCATTTGCAGATAAAACATATTTCCCATCAGGACTGATTGTCACCATATCAGGTAATGCTCCAACTTCGACATTTGCCAATTGATTGCCATTGCTGTCAATGAAATAGACTTTACCATTAGCTTGCTTGTTACTGTCTTCAACTGCAACAGCTATTACCTCTCCATTTATTGCCACACTATTAGCATCCCCTCCTTCAAAAGTTACTTCTTTAATCTTTTGAGGATTTATCGGATCAGCAATATCTAAAATAGCCACTGCACTGGCATGTGCATTTACAAAGAACAATCTTTTAGAACCTTTATGATAGGAAACGATTTCTGCTCCACTTTCATCATAAAGGCCTGTTTCATAAGTACTGATTTTACTAAGATGAATGGTTTGTTTTTGGTCCTGTTTGGATTGAGTTTTCGGACTGGATTTACAAGCCATCATCAACACAATAGGAATCAATAAAAGGCACATTTTTCTCATCATTAAGCTATCCTTACATTATTAATTGTTTGTTACCGATGATAATAGGCAAACGATAAAAAATGATAAATTACTGGTTAAATGTTGGTTAAGATAAAGGTTTTATCAGGATAATATGAAGAAGTAAAAATTTTTTTTAACTTTAACCCTATCAGACACAATAAAAGTATAAATTGATCCTCATTTATCAACTCTTCCTAGATAATGGACCTTCCAGTTTTTGAATGATAAAAAAAAATCATGAACTAAACATTTTTAGGTAATTTTACCTAGTTCAGTTAGTTAAAAAAACGGATTTACCTTTTTTTGTATTATTGGTAAAATGAAGAAGTCAATTAAATTGGTTTTATTTAAAGTAAATCATCATTTTTCACTTATGAAAAGATACTTTAAACAAATAATATTACATTTATGATTGGCTTTTCTTTCCACATATAAAATCTTTGATTTTATCAAAAAAAACTATTATTAATTAAGGAGGAAATAAATGCACAAAACTAAAAAAGCATTATTATTTGTTATTTTTTTCTTTTTACCTTTGTTTCTATCAACAGCTCAAGAAAAAATTTTGATAGTTACCGAAGCCTGGCCGCCATTTGTCATTCAAGAGGGGAACACTCCTTCTGGTTTTGATTATGAAGTCATGCTGGCAGTTTTCCAAAAAATGAATTATCAAGTAGATTTTAAGTTTTATCCCTGGAAACGCTGTATTGAAATGATTAAAACCAAAAAAGCACATGCAATTTTAGATATTAGTATCAATGACGAGCGATTAGAGTATATTTATTTTCCAGATGAAAAAATCTCAGACAGCGAAAGTGTCCTTTTCTACAAAAAAGGGAGAAAATTTACTTTTAACTCACTCCACGACCTGACTAATTACAAAGTGGGAACCACTCATGGTTATAGTTATAGTGAGGAATTTGATAATGCTACCCATTTTATTAAAGAACCTGCAAAAGATATTAGCAGTAATTTCAAGAAATTAGTAGGAGGACGAATCCATCTCTTTATCTGCAACAAAAATGTCGGTCTTTATGAGCTGAAAAAAATGGGATTATTAAAGGAAGTCGACTATTTACCCAAAGCAGTTACTGGAAGTCACAACTATGTGGGCTTTTCCATGATGAGTGGGCATGACGAGCTAGCAAAAAAGTTTAGCCAGGAATTAAGAGCATTCAAAAAAACTAATACATATAAAAAAATTTTAGCAAAATATGGACAATAAATTGAGACATCCATATCAACAAAGTAAGCTGAGAAAATCAATTTTTCTCAGCTTATTCTTCTTTATAATTGATGATCACGATTCTTTTTTCGACACATATAAATCCTAATGCTATATAGCAATCTTTTAAAAAATATGAAATTTTCTTAACTTTCCCATTGACAAACTCTTTATTAGGCTGTATAGTAAAATTATTGCTATATAGCAGATAGTTAATACAGGAGGATAACATGATTATGAAAAAGTTAAGCAGAGCAATCTTTGTCATTGCTATCTTTACAATTCTTTTTTCAGGCTGTAAAAAAGAAAAATCAGCTGAGGTTTATAATGGTGAAGAGGTTACTCTAAAATTGGGGGTATTTCCCAGCCTTGATGTTGCCTATGAAGCATTATTAGCTGATTTTAATAAAGATTTTCCAAATATCAAAGTTGAAATTGAATCAATGGGATATGGGGATCATCATAATGGTCTGGTGACAACTATTGCTGCTGGAACAGGTGCTCCAGATGTTGCAGCTGTTGAAATTGGATTCTTAGGCCAGTTATCAGATGGAGGCGGATTTGTCAATTTATTAGAAGCCCCTTATAATGCAGGCCAATATAAAGACAAAATAGTACCTTATGCATGGGCACAAGCCTCAATCAGTGATAAAGAAGTAGTTGGTATTCCTGTTGATATCGGGCCAGGTTGTGCAATCTATAGAAAAGACAAATTTGAAGAAGTTGGCCTTTCTATAGATAACATAAAAACCTGGGATGATTTATATGAAGCCGGCAAGAAACTAACCAGAGATACGAATGGAGATGGCAAAGTTGATCACTGGTTATTAACAAATGCTATTAATATAGTCAGATCATTTGTATATTCCACACCCTATGCCTACTTTGATGAAAATGGTAAACCAGATTTAAACAATGAATACTATCAATATGCATTTACTATGGCTAAAAAATTCAGAGATGCAGGCATGGATGCTCAAGTTCAAGATTGGTCACCTGAATGGATCGCTGCTTTTAAAGATGGTGTTGCTGCCTATACTCCATTTGGTTCCTGGTTTGTTGGTAGCTTAAAATCCTGGATTGCTCCAGATGCGAAAGATAAGTTTAGAATTTCTGAACTTCCCGCCTTAAAAGATGGAGACCAGCCTTTTAAAGCAAGCTGGGGAGGCTCTTTCTTAACAATTCCTTCTCAATCTAAAAATAAAGCTGCAGCCTGGGAATTAATAAAATTTATTGCAACCAAAACAGAAAATCAATTAGCTTCTTATCAAACAGCTAATACTTTTCCTGCCTGGTTAGATGCCTGGGAAAAACCAGAATTTAACAAACCAGAAGAGTATTTAGGGAATCAAGATATTAAACCTATGCTAAAAAGCATTGCTAAAGCTCGTCCTGGTGTTTATACCAGTGCTTATGACAATATGGCCTTAAACTTTTTAACTGCTTCATTAAATGATTATCTGGAAGGCAAAACCGGTTTAGAAGAGGCATTAAAACAAGCAGAAAGTAAATTATCAAAACAAATGGAATTATAATTTATTATCTCCCTTTTACTTTATGTAAAAGGGAGAAATTTTAAAAATTACCTTTTGGAATCAAGAGATAATTTTTAAAATAAGATAAGAAAGAATAGCTCGACTGCAATGCCCAGTAAAAGGAGAAGAGTGTGGAAAAAGCCTTATCAGTCAATAAAAAAATAAAAAAAAGAAAAATGGAATTTGCTCCCTATATATTCATTTCCCCTTTTTATATTAGCTTCATTGTTTTCTTAGCTTTCCCAGTTGCGTATTCCCTATTTCTGAGCTTTCAGCGCTGGAATGGGGTAAAAACCATGAAATTTGTTTTTTTAAAGAACTATATTTACCTTTTTACTGATCCGGAATTTTACCACAGTCTTTTAAATACCACAATAATGCTGATCATGGCTCTGATCATTCAACATTGCCTGGCACTTTTTTTTGCTTTTATTCTCAATCAAGGATTTGTCCGGTTAAAAGATTTTTTTAAAGGAGTGATGTTTATTCCATATACAACCTCCACTGTTGCAATTGCCTTGATTTTTGGAGTCCTCTATGGAACTCAATATGGACTTTTAAATTTTGGAATTGAAAAACTGAATTCTATCAGTTTTTTTAATATAAATCTCCCTATCTTTTGGTTAAAAGGGCCCTTGACCTGGTTTTCTATAGTTTTTTTAGCCACCTGGAAATGGGTCGGCTGGAATACAATTTTATATATTGCTGGCCTTCAATCGGTTCCCACCACAGTTTATGAAGCTGCAAAAGTTGATGGGGCAAACTGGCTACAGATTTTTTTCAAAATCACCATTCCCATACTTAGGCCGATCATCTATCTTGCTACCTCTGCAACTGTCATCTTTGGAATGCAGATGTTTGATGAACCAGTTGTACTGCTTCGAGGTGAATCAGGATTAGCTGAAACTGGCAACTATGGTCTGACAACCGCATTTTATATTTATCGAAGTGCATTTTCCTATGCTAAATTTGGAGTTGCAGCAGCAGCCTCATATTTACTCGTATTAGTGATATTAGTTCTATCTGGATTAAATAAAATGATCTGGGGTGAAAAAAAAGAAGCCCTTTAAGGAGATTGGTAATGAAAAATGAGAATACTGTTCACTATCTTAATACAATAGGCAAAAAGTTACTGTTATATATCCCTCTGATTTTTTGGACAACTATCACTTTATTTCCTTTTATTTATATCGTAATATTAGCTACGAAGAGCCCTTCAGAAATATACTCCTTTCCTCCCCCCTTGTCTATTGGGAAAGAATGGGTAGAAACTTTGGTAACAAATTATCAGGATTTATTGAGTAAGACACCTTTCTGGAAAAATCTTTTCAATAGTTTTTATACATCGACAATGGCAACTCTTTTAGCCCTCTTTTTTTGTTCATTAGGCGGTTATGGATTTGCCATGTTTGATTTTAAAGGTAAAAATTTCCTTTTTGGATTTATGGTTCTAACCATGATGATCCCCCAGGTCATTAATATTGTTCCCTATTTTATCATGATGAAAACCTTTGGCTGGTTAAATACAGGAAAAGCCTTATATTTACCTATGGTTGCTTCTGCATATGGAACTTTTTTAATGCGTCAGTTTATCTCAGCAACCATTCATCGGGATCTAATGGACGCAGCAAAAATAGATGGATGTTCTTATTTTCAGTTTTATTATAAAGTTGTGATCCCTTTAATCAAACCTGCTCTAGGCACCTTAGGAATTATTACCTTTTTAACCTGCTGGAATAATTTCATGCAAGCTTTAGTTGTAATGAGAACTCCGGAAAGCTGGACTATTCCAGTAGCATTAAGCCGCTTAAATCAAATGAGAGTCAATGTAAATCCGGGAGCCATTATGCTGGGAACAACAATAGCAGTTATTCCCATGGTTATCTTCTTTTTTGTTATGTCAAAAATGATTATTGCCCGTTTAACAGAAGGAAGCTTAAAGGGATAAAAAAGATTTCATAAACCTCTTGGTAAACTAGTTTAGTTAAAGCCAAGTGTCCTTCCATTTTTTACACCGAGTTAATTTATTTAACCCGGTGTTTTTAAAAGCAAGCAGGGGAAGTCAAGAAAACATATTGCTATATAGTACAAATAGTGTTAAAGTTCTAAATCAAAATGATTTTAATTAAAATATCTGATATAAATCTTATTACTTATAAAAAAAAGGCTGTTTAGATGACAAAAAATCTGGATGCACCAAAATATATTGAAGTCAAAAATATCATAAAAAACAAAATTATCAAGGGAGAGATCAGCGGAAAACTTCCTGGAGAAAGGATATTAGCAGAGGAATTCGGCTATTCCTATATGACTATCCGCAATGCTGTTAATGAACTGGTAAATGATGGACTTTTATACCGTATTGAAAGAAAAGGGACATTTGTTTCTAAACTGGAAAAAAATATCCATCAAACTGGGAATATTGGTTTTTTTCTGCCCAAAAAAATTGTTGGCGGAATTCATGGCCCCTATTATTCCCATGTTTTTCACTGGATAGAGAAAGAGACCACAGATTTAGGCCTTAATCTTATGTATTTTTCTACTTTAGAAGAATTACCCCCCCTTCAATTGAAAAAAAAAGTCGATGGTCTCATTGTAGCCTATTTTCCAGAAATGAAAAATATCATTACTGAGTATGCCCGTTATATTCCAATCACCTGTATTGGCAATATTTATGAAGGCAAACATATTCCCAGTACTGTATTTGATAATTTAAGCGGCTCCTATAGTGCTATTAGTTATCTTGCTGATCTGGGTATGAAAAGAATTGCTTATATAAACGGAATACTGGATTCCAGTATCGGAATCAATCGATTACAAGGATATAACAATGCAGTTCATGATTTAAACCTGGATAATGATCCTGATCTTATCTATTCCGGAGATTATTTTTTTGAATCAGGTATTGAAGGAGCTACTCACCTTCTTTCACTAAAAAAACCTCCTCAAGCAATTGTTTGCGGAAACGATAATATGGCCTTTGGAGTGATGCGGAGAGCCTCTCAAATGGGAATTAGTATTCCAGATGAATTGAGCGTTATCGGATTTGATGATATTGAATCGGCTTCTCATATGAATCCTTCCTTAACAACTATTCATGTTCCACTACAAATTCTCATTAAAGTATCCGTTAAAAACTTAATGACGATCATTCAAGGAAACAAAGTGGAATCCCCAATAAAAATTATCCCTACTCAGCTTATTGTAAGGGATTCAACCATAAAGATCTAATCTTTTTTTTAATACTTTTGCTATATAGCAATAAAATCAGAGGGAGTGAAGCAAAAATGGATAAAATGAAAGCATATATTGGAAACACGGTAAAAAAAACGAATGCACAAAAAGTTACTGGAAAATTTATAAAAAAAGCTGCAGAAACCTTTTATCAGATCAATCATGTTAATCAAATGAATGTATTTTTTATGTCCATCGTTAGCAGCAGTGATCACTGGTTATTTGTAGCTAGCAATGGAGCTTTAACAGCCGGAAGAATTTCTCCTGATAAAGCACTATTTCCTTATACGACTGTTGATAAACTATATGATTCTGCAGGAAAAACCGGGCCAAAGTCGCTTTTTTATATCCATAAAGAAGACAAAATTTATTATTGGGAGCCTTTTTGCCCTCTCATGGCCAGTATTTATCAAATAGAACAAAGGCTATATAAAAATATCCCTGGCAACAAAATCATTTTTGAAGAATATAATAAAGATCTGGATATAACTTTTTCCTATTTATGGACAACTTCCCCCTGCTTTGGATTTATCAGAAAAGCTAAAATAACCAATAATAGTCAAGCTGCAATAAAAATAGAAGTATTGGATGGAGTCAGTAATATCCTTCCAGCATTGATTGATCAAACAACTCAATCGAGAATTAGTTGTTTAAGTGATGCATATAAACAAAATGAATTAGATTTTGAAACCAACATCGGTATTTATGGTTTAGCATCACAAATCACGGATAAAGCTGAACCCAAGGAAGCTTTGAGAGCTAACATTGCCTGGTCAACTGGATTGAAAATTTCTGATTATCTCATCTCTGATGATCAACTCAAAAACTATCAACAAGGCAATACTTTAAAAACCGAAGCCATCAAAAAAGGCAAAAGAGGGTCCTATTTTATTCATAGTAATTTTTCCTTAAAGATTTCTCAGTCAAAAGAGTGGTATCATATTTTTGATGTTCATCAATCACAAAATCAAATCGTTCAACTAAAACAACAAATCCAAAATGCCAACAATATCATTCAGAAAATTGAGGATGATATTCAATTTGGTACCAATGAATTACAGAAAATAATTGGCAGTGCAGATGGACTTCAGACTGGTAATGATCACCTAATTACTTCCCATCATTTTAGTAATGTCCTTTACAATTGTATGAGAGGAGGCACTTTCTTCAATCATTATCAAATTGAAAAAAATGACTTTATTCAGTTTTTGAAAATGAGAAATATAAATACCTATAATCATAATGAAGGGTTATTGCTTAAACTCAATTCTGATTTTAATAAAGAAGATTTAACAAAAGTACTTGAAGAAGTAAAAGATCCGGATCTCTATCGATTAAGTTTAGAGTACCTCCCCCTTTTTTTTAGCCGTCGACATGGTGATCCGAGTCGTCCCTGGAATAAATTTGCGATTCATATTAATGATGAAAATAATCATAAGATTCTGAATTATCAGGGTAATTGGCGAGACATTTTCCAAAACTGGGAAGCACTCTGCCTCAGTTATCCAGCATATATTGAAAATATTATTGCAAAATTTGTAAATGCAACCACGTTAGATGGTTATAATCCTTACCGAATTACCAGAAAAGGGATTGAATGGGAAAAGATTGATCCTGAAGATCCCTGGTCTAATATTGGTTATTGGGGAGATCACCAGATCATCTATCTCCTTAAATTTTTAGAATGGGATAATAAGTTTTTTCCTGGAAGTTTATCCAAATACCTCTGTCAAGACTTATTTACCTATGCTAATATCCCCTATCAAATCAAACCCTATGAAGAAATACTAAAAAATCCTTATGAAACCATCCTGTATGATCAAAAGAAAAATCAAGCCATCGATGATCTGGTTTCTGAAATGGGAAGTGATGGCTGTTTAATATTAACAAAGGACAAAAAGGTTTATCATGTAAACCTGACTGAAAAGTTACTAATATTACTGTTAGGGAAGTTAGTAAACTTTATCCCTGATGGAGGGATCTGGATGAATACCCAGAGGCCGGAATGGAATGATGCGAATAATGCTCTGGTAGGTTACGGCTTGTCCATGGTCACTTTGTTTTATTTAAGACGATATATCCTTTTTAGCCAAAAGCTTTTTGAAGAAAACTTAAATCAATCGATTTCTATTTCTCAAAAAATCTTTTTTCTTTTTCAGAAAATCTATTCCATCTTTCAAAAGTTTCATTCTCTCATTATCAAACATAATCCTGATAGTCATATAAGAAAAAAAATGATAGATGAATTACAAACTGCGGGAAGTGACTATCGATCTAAAATCTACTCTCAAGGATTTGATACAAAAACCACTCTTTCGTTTATGAATATAGTGGATTTTACCAAATTCATCCTTCCCTTCATCGATTTAACCATAGAAAGAAACAAAAGGCAGGATGGATTGTATCATTCTTATAATTTAATTAAAATCAATGAGCATACAGCTGATGTGCTTCCCCTTTATGAGATGCTAGAAGGCCAGGTTGCTGCCCTAAGTGCAGGTGTGATGAATCCGGATGAGGCTATTCAATTATTAAATAGTTTACGAAAGAGCAGTTTGTACCGGGAAGATCAAAATTCTTATTTCTTATATCCCAACAAAGAATTAAAAAATTTTTTAGAGAAAAACACCATCCCACAAGAATGGGTTAACCGATCTTCTCTCTTAAAAGAATTACTCCAATTTCCCACTAATCCTATTATCAATCAGGATACAGAAGGAAACTATCACTTTGGTAGTGAATGTTCTAACTCTCAGGACCTTTTTTGTTTATTGAAAAAAATAAAGAATAACTGGGATTTAAAATCATATTCCCAAAAAGAAGTTCATATCATTCTAGAAATCTATGAATCTGTTTTTCATCATCATGCCTTTACCGGCCGCAGCGGATCCATGTATAGTTACGAAGGCCTGGGAAGTATTTATTGGCACATGGTTTCAAAACTACTTTTATCAGTTCAAGAAAACTTCAGTCAAGCTGCTCAAGAAACAAAGAGTTCTGAAATTCTCACTCAACTTGCTGAATATTACTATCAAATTAGAAGAGGTATTGGTTTTAACAAATCCCCGGAAAACTACGGAGCCTTTCCAACTGATCCATATTCTCATACTCCCCTTCACTCAGGAGCCCAGCAACCAGGAATGACCGGACAAGTGAAAGAAGAAATCATAACCCGGCTTCAGGAATTAGGAATCTGGATTGAAAATGGATGTATCCAGTTTCATCCAATTCTCCTGAAACAAAAAGAATTTTTAAAGAACAATCAGGAATTTAAGTTTATCAATTTAAAAGGGATTCAACAAAGCATATCATTATTAGCAAACCAAATCGGCTTTACATACTGTCAGATTCCAGTAATTTATACTCTTAAAAACAAAGGGGAAAATGCAATTCAAATTGAATTTACCGATAATAGTATCAAAGATAGTAAGGGGAATACTCTATCAGCTGAGTTGAGTTCTCAGGTTTTTTATAGAACTGGAAAAATTAAAAAAATATTAGTCGATGTAAATAATGTATTAACTTAATTGATTCAAAATTCAAATAATCAATAATTTATTCCTCAATCACCAAATATAATGCAATTATTTGTATTTGCAACTGAAACTTTCTAATGAAAAGAAAATAATTGCACTAAATAATTCACCAAAAGTACATACATAGTAAAAAAAATAGTAAATTGGCCAACATAATTCTCATCATATTAGAAAAACTGAAAATTAATTGAATTTTTTTACAAAACCACTTTACTTTTCCTAAAATTTTTTATAAAAATAATGCAAAATATTTATTAAAAATTAACAATAATGCAAATAGTTGCATTATTGCAAGGGAGAGAAAGTATGAAGAAAAGTAGATTATTTTTTTTGATCACTGCTTTGCTTCTTGTTGCATCCGTTTTAATGCTAACTGGATGTAAGAAGAAAGAAGCAGACAAAGGCCCCCAAAAAATCGTTTTCTGGCACACAATGAATCCAGAAGAAACAAAAACTTTGGAAACATTAGTTTCAAAATTTAAAGCAGAAAACCCCGAAGTGGAAGTACAAATGGAAATGGTTCCCTTTGATGGAGCCAGACAAAAATTCGATACTGCTGCTCAGGCTGGTAATGCTCCAGATGTATTAAGATGTGAAATCGCCTGGACCCCTAACTTTGCAGATAAAGGTTATCTGGCAGATTTAACGGATATTGTTACAGATACCAACGATTATCTCAATGCTCCTTTAAATTATAACAAATACAATGATAAACTATATGGAGTTCCTCATGTAACCGATTGTTTAGCACTGTTCTACAACAAAAGAATCCTCAAAGAAGCCGGCCTTAATCCTCCGACCACCATGGATGAACTAATCAGTGTTGCTAAAAAATTAACCAAAGGGGATAAGTATGGCTTTTTTATGCGAGGGGATTCTTACTGGCTACAAGCCTTTATTTGGGCTTTTGGCGGTGAGATTGTCTCAAATGATAAAGTGATTCAAGTAAATACTCCGGAAAGTATTTCAGGTATTGATTTTGTTATTAATACTTTACAAAAATCAGGTGTTATGCCTGTTGATACAGACTTTGCCAATGACTATGTAACAGCAATGAATGGATTTAAAGAAGGTAAATATGCCATGATTATTAATGGACCATGGGCAACTGCTGATGTTCTCTCCGGACCAGAATTTCAAGATCCTTCAAATTTTGGTGTTGCTGTTATCCCAAAGGGACCAACCGGCAAATACGGCTCTCCGGTAGGGGGACATAATTATGTAGTTTCTTCTGATAGCAAAAATATAGAATTAGCTGTAAAGTTTATCAACCTTATTAATAGTACTGAAGCACAGGTCACTTTATCTGTAAAAAACAATCTCCTTCCTACCCGTTATTCAGCTTATGATGATTCCCAAGTTGCTAGCAATGAATTGGTTCAATCATTTAAAGCCCAATTAGAAGTGGCGAGAAACCGGCCTGTTATTCCAGAGGGTTCAGAAATTTTCAATGACTTTACTGAGCAATTTCAAAAAGCCTGGAAGCATGAAATTTCTGCTCAAGAAGCTGGTGATGCCATTGCGCAAGCCTGGGCTGATAATCTGGGATTAATAAAAAAATAAAATCTTCCTGTTTAAAATCATGCTATTGATGCAACAATAGCATGATTTTTTTTTATAACAAAGATCATCAAAAAAAGGAGGATAAAATCAAATTGAAAAAGCAGAAAAAAAAGATAACCACTCAAAATCAGGTTTATTTCTTTTTATTACCAACTCTTATTGCCTCAGGTACTTTGATCATTATTCCACTTATCATCACAATCTTATATAGTTTTACCAATCTGAATTCGGTTACCATTAATTATGATGCAGAAACAGCTAAAGAGATTGTTGCAGAACAAGAGTATTATAAAAATTTTTCTTTAGCTATAAAAAACATTGAGTCTGATTTTTATCAAAAAATAAATCAGCAATTTTCTTTTCATACAATTTTTATTGATGGAAGTGAGTTACTTGCTCAATATAAAACAATTGAAGCAGAGAAACAGGAACAGATAAAAAAAATAAAAAAGAGTTATTTAGAGAAAACACTTTTTTCAAAGAGTAAAATGAAAGAAATACGAAAAAAACTGGAAGAACAACACACCAATCAGATAAATGAAAAATTACAAAAAGAATTGATAAAATTAAAAAACAGACGATTGGATAACAAACTCAATTCCTTTTCCTATCAATTAAAAACGGATTCTCGTCCGATTAGTATTGAAAAAAGCTATCTGTTAATCATAGAAGATAAATCCCTTGCAGAAATTCTGGAAGTTTCAGAAAATATTCAAACACAGATTGATAAAACCATTGAATCATCCAATGCAATTATTAAAAGAGAATCTGAGAAAAAAGGGGTAGAGTTTGTTGGTTTAAAAAACTTTCTGAAAGTTTTTACAGGAACACCCCAGATGGGAAAAGGCTCTTTTTTCCAAAGTGAATTTTTCCAAATTTTAATTCAAACAGTGATCTGGACAGTGATCTGCGTTTTTTTCCAAACCATCCTGGGTTTATACTTAGCCACATTATTAAACAGAAATGTAAAGGGCAATATTATTTATCGGATTTTTCTGATGATCCCCTGGACTATTCCACAGTTTGTAGTAGCTATTGCCTGGAGGTTTTTATACTGGAAAGAGAATGGTATTATCAATGAAATATTAAGATTTATAGGAATGCAGGAAATAAATTTTTTAGGGGATTCTGCCTGGTTATTGCCATCCTGTATTATTGTTAATATCTGGCTGGGTATTCCTTTTATGATGATTACTTTTTTAGGTGCTTTACAATCGATTGATTCCAATCTTTATGAAGCTGCAGAAATTGATGGAGCAAACCGCTGGATTTCTTTTTTAAATATCACCATACCTGGCATCAAAACTGTAGGATCAATTGCCATACTATTAGGAGTCATTTGGACCTTTAATGCCTTTGCCATCATCTATCTTGTTACATTAGGGAATAATTCAATTTCCAAAGATATTTTGGTCACTTATGCTTTTGACCAGTTTAATCAGGGATTTTACAATATTGCCGCCCTCTATGCTGTAATCATATTGCTGGTACTTCTGGTATTTGGAGTAATCTATGTCAAACTTTTAGAAAGGGAGGGTGATCTATAATGGCTAGAAAATACAGAAAAGGAGAAATTGTATACACCCATATTGCATTGTCATTTTTTTCAATTTTAGCAATTTTTCCAGTCATCTGGATCTTAATTGCTTCATTTACTCCCCGTTATGATATACCCGGACTATCTAAGAAAATCGTTCGTAAAATCACGTTTCAAAAAGATCCTGGTAAAGAGTATTTTAAAGAAATTGATGATCATTTTTTTATTTATCAAAAACACAACCAAAAACTCCTTAAACAAATTCAAAGTATCAATACCCGGCTGAGAATGGTTCGTTATAAAAAAGGGAAATTTAATAGTATTAGCAATGATTTAAAAAAAGCAGGTAAAGATTTAGCTCAACTTATCAATATTTATAAAGATTATAATATTAAAAGAATCACATTCAGCAGAGAAATTAAGGACAAATTAGCTGATAACCAACCAGTCTCCCAGTTAACCACCGATCAGATAGAAGGTCTCATTACTCAAATTGATGATTCGGTTCCTGCTATTTTAAAAGCTACAGAAAAATTAA
>JAKSBL010000398.1 GCA_022361115.1 Spirochaetota bacterium
ACTGCAACCGAATCCAAAGGTGTATATCAATCCTAAGGATGCAGTAAAATTAAAACTCAAAGAAGGTGAACAAATAGAACTTCACTCTAGTTCCGGAAAAATTCAGATGAGTTGTTCTTTATCGCTGGAAGTCCGCCAAGGACATCTTTTTACAACATTTCATTTTTTTGAAGCAATAGCAAATACCTTAACTAATAAAAATGATTTAGATCCTCACAGCAAAATGGCAGGCCTTAAAGTTGTACTTGTGAATATAAAAAAAGTAATTCAAAATGAATGAAAAATTCGATATTCGGCTTATTAGATTTTAAAACCCTGATTTGAACACCAATCTTTAAATTTTTCTAACTCTCCTGTTCTGATTAAATTAACATGTTCTTTTGCCGGAAAAAGTTGTTTTTCCGTTTCATCTTTATATCTCAATAGTGTCTCCAAAATAGGCTTCCGTAAATTAATATAATCAGGTGCATGTTTAAATTTCTTTTCTCCAATACCAATCAGATCATTTATGATGAGTACCTGTCCATCACAATATTTTCCGGCACCAATGCCGATCGCCGGGATACTAATATTTTCAGTAATGATTTTGGCAACTTTTTCAGGGATTTTTTCTAAAATGATTAAATCAGCCCCGGCTTTTTCCAAAGTTTTTGCTCCCTGAAGTAATTGAACGGCCTCATCCAGTATTTTACCTCTGGTAATTTTCCCCTGTTTCATATCTTCTTGATGATATTGAGGATTTAATCCAATATGACACATTACCAAAATACCATTATCTTTCAGTACCTGAACAATATTTTCTTTAATCCCTTCAAATTTTACCGCATCCGCTCCGGCTTTTAAGAGCTGTTTTGCATTAAACACTGCCTCTTGAGGAGTTTCATGGGTTCTGTAAGGTAAATCTACAACTAAAAAAATGTTCTGTAGGGCCCGGCTAACTGCTTTTGCGTGATGAATCATATCTTCTAAAGTAACCTCTGTTTCATCTTTATACCCAAGAATATTTGTCCCTACACTATCACCTAAAATAATCATATCAATACCTGCTTTTTCCAATAACAAAGTGGTTGGATAATCATAGGAAGTTAAAGCGGTTATTTTTTGCTGATTTTTCTTTTTATTATTTAAATATTCAATTGTCTTTTTCATAAAACTAAACCTTTGATAATTTTGTAACACAATTATTACTCTTTTACTTGATTTATAAAGCAAATATTGTCAGTTGTCTATAGGAAACCTTAAAAAAGTTACTTAGTTATGAGTTGTCTTTAAGGGCTGGACTTTTCTCTGTTCGATGATTTCTAATAATGGCTCTTGATTCCCCAGAATGTAATCCTGTAAAGCTTGAGCATCTGTTTTTAATAAATGGTCATATTCTGGATGGTATTCTAATACTACAAAATGTTGGTATTTGATATTTAAAAGTAAATCAATAAATTTAATAACCTTATAGTCTCCACTGCCCAGAGGCAAATGTTGATGATATTCATTCATATCGAGAGGTTTATCTTTTTTAGCATCACTAAGATGAACTACCTTAATTTTTTCATGATACCGGCTAACTTCTTCTAATGATTTTTCATAAGTAGAATGAGTAAAATCATAAGTAATACCTAAAAAAGGAAATTTTAAAACATCAAAATATTTATGCATCTCTTCTAACTGACTAATCCACTTTCGATTAACTGCTTCTTCTTCAAATGTTTCATAAGCCAGAATAATTCCCATCTTTTTGATCTCTTCTTCTAACTTTTGATAATACCTTTTTGCTTGCTTTTTTTCACCTCTCTGTGGATGGATGGTAATAGTATTTACCTGATAAATATCAATAATAGTTTGTAACATATCCATAAACTCATTATTTGCCTGATGATAAACATCCGTAGCCGGAGCATGGATCGAACGTACACTGATTTGATGATCTTTTAACCGTTTATTGAAGCGGGAATGGTCAAAATTTCTAAATACCTTACGTTGAAAAAAAGCCACCTGCATTGCAGAATCAGTAAAAAGAGATAAATCCATATTTTCATCACTCACAAATCGGGAGATTAATATTTCCATATTTTATTTTATCCTTTTCTTTTTGGTAATGTCATAAGGTTTAATACTCTAAAAAGTCTTTCTGTGACCATTTGTGAACTATCTTTCTTTCATTATTTCTCAGAACTTTTGAGTATACTTTTATATCTAACTTATCTTAAAAAACAGCTGCAAATCCTGAGAAATTTTCTCATAGTGTTTGGTAAACTCCATCTGTCCTGGTTCATCCAGATGCTGACGATATTTATATATTTGATCAAATATCGTATTGATGAGGTTGAAGTCTTTAGTGAGATAATCAGCAATAAGTTGAAAAAGGCTGCTATACTCAATTGGTTTTAAATCAGGACGAAATGTGGGAGCTGTCATCATATTTACGATATCAATTCCATCTTTACCAAATATTTTCCCAGCTTTTTGCCAGGCACAAACCGAGCGCATAAGTTTTAATAAGATAGAATATTCCGGAGAGCAGCAGCAGGTAGTAACTTGATCAAATTGAATAATCCGAGAAGTACTATAAAATTGCGTATCTATTTCCCAGTCATGAATATGATCCAAAGTAAAGGTAATAGGTATATGTTCTATATAAGTAAAAAGAACATCATAGATAGTATGATAAGATAAATGATATTTCTTTACTAATGATTCCAACATGGTTTTTTTAATAACATAATCAAGGTCATTGGTTGCTGAACGCATTTTTTTATACCCATAGATTTTTTCTATTGCTGTTTGTCCACCATATAATATCAGGCCATCCTGAAAAAACTGATAAAAGTCATTCATAATTGGAAAAATTACGCTTTTATCATAGCCGGTTTCATGATGATCAAATTGTTTTTTGAAGGGGATAGCCGAATTTTCAATCAAACCAGCAAGCACGGACTGGTTAGTTTTATGAGGCATTTCATTTTCCTCAGGCATTGAGCAATTTATTTAAAATGTTGTTACGTAACTCGACATCTTCATCTAAAAATTGTATACCTGATATGTATTCAGTGAGATGAGGATATTTTTTTTCTGACCAGATGATGGTAGCTTCAGCATCCAGGAATTGAAAGTTTTCAGGATGAGTCAGACGGATAACAATTTTAGTACCAACTGGCAGTTCTCCATAATGAGAAATACAAAAGCCCTGTTCCGAGATATTTTGTGATATCCCAGTGGATTTTATTGTTGAATATTCTCCATTGATCTGATATTTAATTATTAATTCAACAGCTTTTCTTGGGTACTTCCTATTATCTTTCATAACACTAATCTTAAAAAAAAAAGAAATGTAAATCAAGCAGGAAAAAAAAATTAGTCATTTTCTCACTTTTTTCCATTTTTTGCACTAGTATTGACATTCTAATTGGAGTGAATTAAAGTTGTTTATGTAAGCTATGATATTCAAAAAGCCAGTAACTTTAGGAAATAAAATCCTCTTTATCACCTCTTTATGTATGATATTGTTCTTTTTTCTGGAAAACATCATTCAATTCTTTATTTTTTATCCGGAATATTTAAGAATTGAAAACCAGTTAATCAATAACAACATAATAAGAGTTCAAAAAGCTTTTGATAATGAAATAGATCATTTGCTGATATTTTGTAAAGACTATGCTTTTTGGGATGATACATATCAATATGTTCAAAATCAAAATCACAGTTATATTCAATCAAATTATACTAGTGATACATTTATAGAAAGTGATTTTAATCTGATTTATATTATCAATAATCAACAGGAAATCCTTTATTCTCGAATTTATTATCCGGAAACTGATGTAGAATTGATTTTGAAAGATTATTATAGTTTTGGCGATACTTTTAATATGACTAAAATAATGAATATTCCTGCTGATTTAGATAATACTGGCTCCTACACAAAATCTGGGGTTTATTTTACACAACTTGGACCAATCATTTTAGTCAGCGCCCCAGTTTTAAATAGTGATATCAATCTTCCCAGTGTTGGTACATTAATAATGGGAAAATTCATTGATTTAAGATTAGTAGAAAAGCTCAACAAGCAAACCCAGGTTGATTTTACTATTTCTCCCTATTTTGGAAAGAGAGAAATCCGGCGCAATGACCCGGAATATCAGAAACTCATTATTAAATCCCTGGAATTTGTAACTGACAAAATTCAAGATAATTTTTTGATTTATGATTATTATCTGGACATTATTGAACGCCCAGCTTTTTTAATCTCAATGAATTATCCACATCAAATACTGGATCAAGGACAACTTGCTATTTTTTTTGCCATTCTTTCATTACTTTTATTAGGGATTATGGTTTTATTTATTATTATTTTATTGTTAAGAAAATTTATTCTTTATCCAATCAGCGATTTGGTCACCCACATTGAAGAAATCACCCATGGATCAGATTATACTCTCCGTCTTAATATGAATCGAGCCGATGAGATAGGCCATTTAAGTAATAACTTTGATGAAATGATGGATAAAATAGAACAACAGACTAAAAAGCTGGAACAGTTAACCATTATTGATAGTTTAACCAACATTCCTAATCGAAGGAAATTTGATGAAGTTCTGAATAGTGAATGGTATCGTCATATGCGGTTTAACACCAGTATTGCTTTGATCCTATGCGATATTGATCATTTTAAAGCATATAATGATTATTATGGACACCAGGCTGGTGATGCCTGTTTGGTAAGTGTTGCAGAAACACTGGCTCATTCTGTCAATCGAGCGGGAGATTTAGCCTGTAGATATGGTGGTGAAGAGTTTGCCTTTATCCTCTCAGACACAGGCAAAGAAGGAGCTCTCATTATTGCAGCTCGCATAAAAGAGGCAATAGAAGAAATGAAAATTCCTCATGAAAAATCATCAACCAGCTCGCATGTCACTATTAGTATGGGGGTTACCGTAATCATACCTTCCTATAATAATAATATGAAAGATTTTATTGAAAAAGCAGATCAAGCCCTTTACCAGGCTAAAAAAAAGGGGCGTAATCGAATAGAAATCAAGTTTTAATCAAATTGTACCTTGCATTTCCCAAAGAGATTATTTATAATGATGATCCCCAAACAGAAATAACCTTCTCATTAATTATTATTGCAAAAATATCAATTTAATCAATATTTTTGCAAGTACCAAAGAGAAGATATAATTTTGCATGAGGCTCTCTACACAAAGAGTTATGGATTTTCTTTTAGATAAATTAAATAAAGAGTCAACCGTTCATGATTTTCCTCCAAAACTCCAACTAGATAAATTTTATCTTTTTACTGATCAAATTGGAACCTATATCCGAGGTCAAACCAGTAATAAAAACAGAGAACAATCTAATCAAAATGAAAATAAAATTTTAAAGGAAATCAATCTCTATATTCAACATATTATAAACAGCCAGTTTTCTCATTTTGATTGGGCTATTCCTTCCAGACAAATTTATCTTCATCAACACCCACAATTATTGAGTTCCCTCTTAAAATCCAATAGACTTTATTCTGCAGAAGAAAAAAAAATTACTCTCTCAGCACAGCCTGCTCGTCTATTTCTACAGATCAATAAAGCAGGAAAAAACTACAAGTGCTCACTCCTTGCTAGATTTCAAAATTCACAAACATTAGATTTTACTTTTATCAATGATAGTTTTATCTACACAGATAATAAAATATATCCAATTCCTCCAATCGGAACAGATTTTATGTCTGCTCAAGGTTTAAATTGCCAGCTTTCACCTGAAAATCTGGAAAATTACCTGAGTATTTTTTTCTCCTATTTCCCCAAAATACCTTTAGATGCCATTGATTTTTCACTTGTAAAAACAGCTCCAGTTCATCCTGAGCCTATTTTAATTTTTCATCATATTGATGCGAATCAATACCTGCATCTCAAATTGTCAGCTACCATTAGCAACCTGGATCCCCAGTTTTTTCAGAATTACCAGCTAACAACCATTGCGGCCATTGATCAATCAAAAAAACAAATCATTATTGCTGAGATTTCCCATAGAACTGATTTACCAGGGGCACATGAGGTCAATAAATTGCTCAATCAGTGTCAAAAAAAGTTAGAAATAAAAAATGGATTTTTCTTTCAACAAAACTATTTTGTAATTCAGCCAGAATTAGCCCAATATTTTATCCAGCACCACCTTTCCCATTTAAGTACTCATTTTAAAATTTATGGAACTGATACTATTTATCGTTATCAATTTAAAAAAGTTCAGCCAAAAATAAAAGTAGCCTTTTCCAGAGGGATAAACTATCTTGAAGGAAAGGGGAATCTGGAAATTGAAGGGCAGAGTTTTTCCATATATGAAGCAATTTCTTTATATAAAAAAAACCACTATATCCCTCTCTTAAATGGTGAAAAAGCACTCATTAACCACCGGTTTATTGAAAAACTGGAAAGGCTATTTACTTCCATTAATGCAAAAGAAATTACAACAACTCTTTTTGACCTTCCCCTATTAGAAGAAATTGATAATTGTGAAGTAACGAAAACAGCAACTCTGGATCAGAAAGACTTTTTTCAAGCAACTCAGGATCTGTCTATCAAGAGATTTGAACATCCCCCTATCAATGGACAGTTAAGAGATTATCAATACTTCGGGTATCAATGGCTTATGTTGCTAAATCAGTATCAACTCAGTGGCTGCTTAGCTGACGATATGGGTTTAGGAAAAACAGTACAGGTTCTCTCCCTTTTAACCAGTCTCTATCCAAAAAAGCCCCATCAGTCCAGTCTGATTATCCTTCCCCGCACATTAATCTTTAACTGGCTGGAGGAAATAAAAAAATTTTGTCCTGAATTAACTGTTTATACTTATTACCAGAAAAACCGCAACATAAATGAAGCCATGGGACATCAGGTTATCCTGACTACTTATACCCTGATCAGAAACGATAATGAGATATTTCGAGAAAGAGAATTTTATTATATCGTCTTAGATGAGGCACAAAGCATTAAAAATCTCTCTTCACAGATTACCAGAGCAGTTCATCAGTTAAAAAGCCGTTATCGAATTGCTATTAGTGGGACTCCTGTTGAAAATAATCTTACGGAGTTATATTCAATTTTTTCTTTTTTAAACCAAAAAATGTTTAAAAATTTTACTGATTTTAATCGGAAGTATACTTATCCAATTGAAAAAGAAAATGACTCAGAGGCAATCAGGGATTTACGCAAAAAAATCCAACCCTTTACCTTAAGAAGATTGAAAAAGGAAGTTGCTAAAGATTTACCAGATAAAGTCGAACAAACTCTCTTTGTTGACATGAATCCAGCTCAGAAAAAACTCTACCTATCACGAAAACACTTTTTTTATCATCAAATAAAAGGAAGAATATCAGATAATGGTTTAAACAAATCACAAATCTACATATTTCAGGCTATGAATGAACTACGGCAAATTGCAGCTATTCCAGAGTTAAAGAGTGATCAAATGATCCAATCCTCCAAGAGAGAATTATTACGGGAACATATTGAAGATATTACAGCCAATGGCCACAAGGCTTTGGTTTTTTCAAATTACATTAGTTCATTGGAAAATATTTCCAATGATTTAAAATCCTTAAAAATTAACTACCTGCTCATGAGTGGTGCCACAAAAAACAGACAGGCTCTGGTTAATCAATTTCAAAGCCAATCAAATATTAAGGTATTACTCATGACCTTAAAAGTAGGTGGTGTGGGAATCAATCTCACCGAAGCTGAGTATGTCTACATTTTTGATCCATGGTGGAATTTTGCAGCAGAACAGCAGGCTGTGGACCGGGCTTACCGAATCGGTCAGAAAAACACGGTTTTTTGTTATAAGATTATTACCAAAGATTCGATTGAAGAAAAAATCTATCAATTACAAAACCAGAAAAGAGAATTATTTGATCATATCTTTGGTACGGAAAAACTCATCCAACATCTAAACGAAAAAGATATTGATTTTTTAATGGGAGATTAATTCATCTTGCAACAAAAAATATCCAAACTTAAAACCTTACCTCCCCATTACCAGCTATTTATTGATGAAGGAGAAATCCTCAACCAATTGAAACTCATCCGGGAATATCTCTCTCATGAAAAAATTCCTAAAAATAATCTGTATAAATTTCCCTTTCTCAAAAAGTTTAAAGAACATGTCACACTTGCAGATTTTCCCTTGAATCAAGAAGTAAAAAACTTGCGGTTAAAATTATTAATCCCATTTCTTCACCATCAAATCCATCAGATAGACTTTGAGAACCCCCAGGACTACCTTAGAAATATTTTCTGTGCATATTTTTCAGGCCAATATTTTGATTTCCTTTACTGTTTTCTCGATTATTTGAATACAAAAAATAAAAATAAAATAACCGGCCCATCATCAGAACAAAAAAAATATCTGATTGAATTAAAAAAACTGCTAATTCAATTTCCTCTAATGCAATGGATTGATATGAATTCTATACTTAACTCTTTACCAAAGGGCTTGAAAAACCCCGATTGGCTTCCTCTGGGTTTAGCTAAAAAAAATATCTATATTAATTTTCAAACAAACTTCGTCGTCAATGGTAAGACCATTAAAGAACAAGAACGGCTCTACCTAGCTAATCGTCAATTGTTTGATGATTTTCTGATCACCCCTTTGTTGCTGTGTCAATTATTCTTCTTCTCTTCTTTTGGAATACTAGATTGTGCTTTTGAAACTGACAGCAACCATGAACCGGTAAAGATTTTTCAAAATGATTTTTTAAAATTCTGTAACCATTTGAAGGCAGTTCGTTTAACTCACTTAGGCGCTTTTGTTCTCAATATCACAAATCAATACCAACCGATTTCTCCATCAGTATTGTCAACAGAGGTTACTTTATCCGAAGACATCCTTTTAGTCACTTTGAATCAACCAGACCAGGCATTGCAATATTTTTTCTCTAAAATAGGAAGAAAATTTTCAGAGCATCACTATATCCTGGATGAAGATAGCTTTATCAAAAGTTGTCGGTCTGCTGAAGGATTAGAAAAAACAATCATTCGTTTTCTTTCCTATTGTCCCCCTACTCTCCCCGGTATCTGGCAACAATTTTTTGATCAGTTAAAATCCCGAATAAACCCTCTCAGTAATCCACAAGCCATGATTGTACTTAACCTCAAACAAACTCCTCAATTGATCCAGGTACTTACAGAAGACAAAATTCTTAAATCACTCTATCTACGAGTAGAGGGGTATCGCATAGCCATCACCAAGAAAGACTTTCCTCTATTTGTAGAGAGATTGTCAAAAAAAGGGTTTTTTATTGATGAAAAATCTATAATGTTTGACCTTTAACAATAATAAACTAATATTTTTTTTCTTATTATCTAATAGCAATTTTTTTGTCAGATCACAAAACTCACAGAAATTACATTTTACGATTTAAATAAATAGTGATATTTGCATCAGGTTTTAGAAATTGACCGGGTAACAAAATCATGCGTAAATTATGATTGTATTTTTTTAATTCAGCAGAATCAGGAAAGACATCAATAAAATAATTATCATTTATGTTTAACTCTTCTGGTTGTATATTTTTTAAATCATTTTCTATTTTAATAAATGGTTTTTTTCGTAATGAAATAAATAAAGATTCAGAGGGAATGGGAGTTCCTTTATAATCATAAACTCTAAAGTTCTGGTAATGTGATTGTGTAATCTGATTAATACCCTTTAAATAGAAATTTATTTTGTTTAAATAATCTGCTGTTAATGGATAGGTGCGCTGGCAAACAGTATGGCGCTCATCACCCAGTTCTAAAAAAGCGACAGTAATCCCACTGCGAATATATTTTACTTTTTGTATATAAATATAATTTTCATCTTCCTCAAGATAGACTCCTAAATGGAAATATTTAAAAAACAGATTTCGTATAAAAAAAACTGACTTTTTCAGTAGGCTTAAGTTCTTATTATTTGTATTTGCAGGATTCATAAAATCCGGGATCCTGGTTCTTCCTTCATATATTTTGGGCAAAATATTATTTTTTTGAAACTGATGATAATCTAAGTTGAGAATGAGATCGGTATGAAATCGAATAATATCGACTGATCCAATATCTTTATTATCTTTATGGAGTTGGTGAAAGCGATTCTCAACCCTTTCTCTGACCCAGGGATTATTAAAATATTGTAATTTAATTTCCTGATCTTGTTGAAAGCTGGTTTTAGCAATGGGAATTTTGATCAGAATACGAGCAACATTGGTATTAATTCCCGGTATAAAGCGGGAAATCCAGCCAGTATTGATTTCCATAAAAAAAAGGCCAAATACAAGGATAATGAATATGAAACTCATCCTAAAATAGCGTTTTTTCTGTTTTTTATTGAGCACTTTCATAATTTCAGGATCAAGATATTTTTTCTCAGTTTTTCCAAAATTTTGAAGAAGCTTATTTTTTGGGGTTAGTCTGGTACTCTCATCTTGAGAATCTAATAAATCAACATCAATAGTCGGATCATCTTCCGCTTTTGCTTTTGCTTTCACTTTTCTTTGCTTATCCAGATGAACTATAGCATTCTGAACCAGATTGGATATCCGGATGATCCCCATATCATCACAGTTTTTTCTCAGCTTTTTGTCGACAATGGTTATTATTTCTTCACAGCTTTTAAATCTTTTCTTAGGATTACTATGTAGCATTTTAGCAATTAATCTTCCCAACCAGGAAGGGATACCTTTTATCTTTTGATACTTCCCTTTTCCCAGTTTAATGATAGAATCAAAATCAAGTTTATTGGGAAAAGGCAGTTCCCCACAGAGCATGCTGTAAAACACCACACCTAAAGCAAATATATCTGATTGAATACTAAAGTTTGCTTTCTCTGAAAATAGTTCAGGGCTGAGATAACCTGGAGTACCGATCAAAGGTTTATTTTCTGTTTGCTCTTTTTTTTCTTTAGCACTCATGGCTATACCAAAATCACCGATTTTAACATTGCCATTGGTTGATAAAAAAATATTTCTGGGTTTAATGTCTCGATGTATTAATCCCTTGTTATGAGCATAGTCTAAGCCTTTTAGAATTTTTTTGAAAATCAGCAGACTTTCAGCAATGGGTATGGGAGAATAGGTAATGAGATCTGCCAAATCCATTCCATGAATATACTCCATGACAATGTAATACTTGGAATGCTCTTTAAAATAATCAAAAAAATTAACAATGTTGTCATGGGTAACGGAAAACATAGTTTCAGCTTCTTTATAAAAAAGCTCCCTAAATTCAGCTGAGTGAGACGATAAGGATTTAATCACTACTGGTTTTTTTAAGGTAGGGTGAAAGGAAAGATAAACTTCCCCCATTCCGCCTTTACCAATAACTTTTCTGATTAAATATTTATTTACTGTTCTTTGTGTCGCCATATATATATTATTTATTCTACATTAATATTAATACTCACATAGATAGATGATTCTTGTTTTCCCCAATAGGATAACAGCTTCATTGGTTAAAGAGTATTCCTTGTCTTTTATTAATCGTTCACCATTTAAAAAAGTACCATTTGATGAGCCACTATCTTTGATAATACCTTTCCCCTTCTTAAATGTGATCATAGCATGAAATTTGGAAACCGAAGGATCAGCAATGATTACCCCATTACTCTTATGCCGTCCCAGGCCAAAACCTTTTATTGAAAGAACTTTTCTATTACCTCGAACTTCCAAAAGGGGAGTTCCTTTTACAATAATGGAAGCCTCTTTTTCTACTACTAAATCACCTGAAGCATTAATAAACGTCTTATCATCAAATAAATTACTTTTTTTTGACATGACATACCAACCTGTTGAGCTAAACTTATTAAAATTATAAAATATTATTCAATTATTTGCAAAGCTTTAAATTGTGAAAAACTTCTTTTGAGTAAAGAAGTGAAGATTTTTAATTCTGAATCAGTTTACTTAAACTAGTAATTACAAAATAAAAAACGCTTTCATACACCAAATACAAAAGCGTTTAAATCTCATACATTGATTCTGCTAAAATTAATTCACTGATGGCTCAAGATTGAGCTTACTTAAGCATTCCAATTCATCATCAAACATTATCCTTTCAACATCTAGTAAGATTTTGACCTGATCATCTGCCTTGCCCATGCCCTTAATGTAATCGTTTCTGACAGTGCCATTGTTTTTGAAATGTGGGGGAGATGTAATGTTATCTTCAAAGATCTCCACTACCTCTTCTACTGTGTCTACGATAAAACCAATGGTATTTTCTTTTACCTTAACTACCACGATACAGGTTCGGTCATCATATTCTCTGGTTTCCAGATGAAAGCGGAGTCTTACATCCATAACTGGTATGATCTTGCCTCTTAAGTTAATCACCCCTTTTACATAGTCTGGAGTATCAGGAACTTGAATTATTTTCTGTAGTTCAATGATCTCTATAATATCTTCTATACTAATGCCATAGGATTCTTTACCAGTTTTAAAAGTTAAGAACTTATTTGCCTGAGTATCTAATTCTTCATCATCTACCAGATAAAAATCATCCAGTTCAACCGTTGGATCTGTTGTTGTTTTAGACATTTTTCAATACCTCCAATACTAAAAATTAGATTCCAGTTGATTTTTAAAAATCCCCAAACTCTTCATCATCTAATTTAATCACATCTTTAGGATTTACTGATGAATCTTGTTGTGATGCTAATACTGTTGGTATTTTTTGTTCATTACGGTGTTCATTTATCTGAGGTTCTTGTTTTTCTTCAACCTGAAATCCCAGCTGCTTTTCCATTTTCATATGAACAGCTGGTTTCACAACATTGATGTTTTCCAATTGAAAACTGCTGATCATTTGCTTTAATTGTACTGCCATAGAAGCTAATTCTTCAGCAGCCGAAGCTCCTTCTTCTGCACTAGAAGTATTGGACTGAGTTACTCGATCAATTTGAGTAATTGCATCATTAATTTGATCCAGGCTATATGTCTGTTCCTTACTAGCACTAGTAATCTCTTCTACTAAATCTGCTACTTTAGATGCACTATCCACAATTTCTTCCAACTGACGGGCAGTCATTTCCACTAATTTATTACCCGATTCAATGTTTTTAATCGATTCTTCAACCATTAGGGTGGTTTCTTTCACGGCCCCTGCTGAACGAACAGCTAAATTACGCACTTCTTCAGCAACTACAGCAAAGCCTTTCCCATATTTTCCGGCTCGAGCTGCTTCCACATTAGCATTTAAGGCTAATAAGTTAATTTGAAAAGCAATGTCATCAATGGTCTTCACGATTTTTTTGATCTCATCACTGGATGTATTGATTTGGCTCATTGCATCTACCAGCTCTTTCATCTGCACATTACCTTTTTCAGCATTTTCCATGGAAGTTTTGGAAAGGCTATTCGCCTGGATTGCGTTATCAGTGTTTTGTCTGGTTTGACTGGATATCTGGCTGATGGATGAGGAGACTTCTTCTAATGAACTGGCCTGCTCGGTTGCACCTTGTGAGAGGTTTTGACTGGATGAAGCAACTTGTTCTGATCCAGAAGATACCTCTTCTGCCGATACCTTTACTTGATTAAGGACCTGATTTAAAGCATTTTTCATTTGAATCAAGGATTTTCCTAAATTATCTTTCTCAGAGGTTAATTGCACTTCAATGGTTAAGTCTTGATTTGCAACTCTTTCAATTAAGGAAGCTTTCAAACTTAAAGCTTCTTTCATCTTGCCAAAGGAACGGGCTAATTGACCTAATTCATCCTTTGATTTAATATTTAAATTTTCTATTTCCAGGTCGCCTTCTTCAATCTTTTTGGCAGCAGTAATCAGTTTTTCAATCTTTTTAGAAATAGAATTTGAGAAAAATAATGCAATTAATACTGCAATAATAAAACTGATTACTGTCGCTGCTATCAATATAAAATCACCAATTAATGCGGCCTGATTCATTTTCTCTGTGTGAATTTTCATTTCTTCATGCAAGGCTTCTTCTGCCTCATCAGCCAATACAATAAACTCATCAAAAGAGGCATCAAATTGGGCATCTAGAATTGAGTCATCATAATTCCCATTATTAAATTTATTATCATATCTTTTCTGGGCAGCTTCAAAAGACAAAGTCAGATGTTTTTTCGTTTCCTCAATTTTAGCAATGGCAGTTTCATTATCAGTAGCATAGAAAGTTCCCTCATCATTAGAGCCGCCTTTTAAAATGGCATCACAATACCAGAGAGCTTCTTCCAACAATGTATAGACTTCAGTAATCCTCTCTTTTTCCTCGGCCCCGGTCATGATTTCTTCAATCCAGAGATGAGCAGTAGTGGAAGTTAATTTGATTTCCATGGCAGCATCTCCTAAAGGAGCATTTTTTACCCCGACTTCAACACTATGTTTATGAAGAAGACTAATCTGTATAATTCCTAGAACACCAGCTACTAATATAATTGCAGCAATACATAAAAAAGCAAGTAACATTTTCAGTCTGATACTCATAACATTCTCCTTTTTTTTCTATTGGCCCTTTCCCGGATAGCTAGGGTCCAATTTCTTTGTTTATGATGATGAGCATAAATCATACCAAATAATAAGGGTACAAATTTGAAAGATAATTATAGGTATTTAAAAAAAAGTTTCATATTAAAAAAATATCAATAAAAAAAACTATTATAGTTCCTGGAATTAGCCAATTTGCAAGTATATAATATTTTTCTTACTTCTATGTGTGCGCTTTGTCGATAACTGTGCGCACACTATTTAAACCCGCACGCACAGCTGAACACTAATTGACGATTGGGGATGGTAATGCAGTTTTCCGAACTCCCAATAAAGGTTCGGATAACATTAAAAGTGTTTTAAATGCAGCAGTTTTAATGAGAAAAAATGAGTTTTATAAGGTAGACTCAAATTAAATAATAGAATTGAAATAGATTTTTTAAATATTATATTAATTAATTACAGATAAAGATTTTAAATAAGTAACAATTTTCTCAGATAATTTAATTAGCCTTTCGAATTGCTGCTCCAGTTCTTCTCTTTCAGTATTAGATTTTTTCTTAATAATATCAATGATTAAAGAATGTAACTCTTCATGTTCCTGAGTCATCTTTAAGAAATCAGGTGTTTCCTTAAGATCGTTGCTTGCTTTATTAATTATCCATTGTCCCAGGTCACATTTTGTATGATCACCAACAGTATTTAAATCAATTGTTAAACGATCATCTAATACGCCACGAACTTTGATCATCCAGAGAATATGCTGCAAAATCAATGTATTAAAATTTATATCCGTTGTTTGAATTATTTCTTTCAATAAATGTATATTTAATTGAGAAAGAAATTTTGAACTATCAATCATTGAAGATGTCAATCTGCTAAAAATGTCATTAATTTGGCCAATACTTTCATTAATATCAATTATTTCTGATTTACTTTTTTCGCTGGCTTTTTGACCATGAACCATCGCGTTATTAATTTCTTCAGAGCTTTCTTTTATTTCATAAGAACCAGTTTTTATTGTTTGGCTAATATCATTTAAAGATGACATTGCTTTAATAATTTCCTGACTGCCGACATTTAATTCTTGGGTAGAAGCCATAATTTCATTTAAAGCATTAGCCACATGATTAATTTCTGTTTTCATTTTAGCAAAAAAATTAACGCTGTTTTTACTGGAAGATGTAATTTCATTTATGTTTTTAATAATTTCTTTGAGATTGTTAGCTATCAGTTTAGAATTAGATGTAGTTGATTCTGATAATTTTCTAATCTCACCTGCCACTACACCAAAACCTTTTCCCGAATCCCCAGCATGGGCTGCTTCAATTGCTGCATTCATTGCTAATAAATTTGTTCGTGAAGCAATATCATCAATAACATTAATAAAATCATTGATTGATTTAATATTTTGACTGACTTTTTGAACTACATCATTAGTCGTATTTATTTGCGCTTCACTTTGTTGTGCAAGATTTATCAACTCGATTGTCATTTGTTTTTTACTTTCTGCAATCAGATTGATATTATTTATAGAACTGTTCATCTCTTCAACGGCCGATGTGGTTTCCTCAACTGCACTGACTTGATCCTCAATTTGATTGACAAAACTACTTACCGATTGACTAATCTGATTCAATGAAGCACCTGTATTGGCTATATTGGAATTTAATCTATCCATTTCTTCTGTAATTACTTTGATATTACCTGTTATGTTTGAAGTATGATAGACTGAATCCTTAATGATTAAAGAAGTATTTATGGAGGCACTATAGTTATCATTTATTATCGTTTTGGTTTTTAATATGCTATTTTCTTGTCCTTCAATATATTCCTGAAAACGATCAATAATATTAGACTGATCAACTTTATCTCTGGTGCTCTCTATTAAATTTGTAATGGATTTTAATAATAATTTGTTATGATTAAAAAATGGTATAAAAAAAAAAAAAAAAAGTAATACATACAAAAAAGAAAAGAATACCATAATTAATGGTACGATTAAAGTTGTTATATTGTAAAACTGATTCAAAATAGAATATAGAATTCCATTTAAAATACAGACTAAAATAAAAAAAATGAAAGTATTTCGAAAAAAAATTTTATTATTGATAAGTTTCATAAAATCCTCCAAATAAAATAATATGTTATATAGTAATTATAGTCATGAAATGATATTTTTGCTCAGAATTCAAAGTTTTTACAATTCATTAATACAGTTTACAGCAATTCGTTTTTAATCTGTTTTATTTAAATCAATATGCAGACATTTTCCTCACAAATTTAAATCCGTAAAATAAGTACAGCAGAAAGAGAAAAAAGAAAGGGACACAATTTAAAGGGGATAAAATTCACTTTAAAACCAGTAAGTAGTGAGATCAAAGTTATAACAAAAAGATAATAGCATCACAGATGTATACTATTTAAGGCAGAACACAAAAAA
>JAKSBL010000577.1 GCA_022361115.1 Spirochaetota bacterium
ATTTTCCATTTATTTAGTAGGGATTCTTTTTGCAGTTCTGACTGGTTTATTAATGAAAAAAACTCTGTTTCAAGGAGAAGCATCCTACTTTGTTATGGAATTACCTCCTTACCATGTTCCTCGGGTAAAACATATATTACTTCATACCTGGGACCGCTTAAAAGCCTTTATTTTCCGTGCTGGTAAAGCAATTATTATTACTGTGGCTGTTCTAGCTGTTCTCAACTCATTAGGAACCGATGGGACAATTGGTAATGAAGACTCTGAAAAATCAGTATTAGCTGCTATTGGACGATCGATTACACCTGTATTTGCTCCTTTAGGTATCGAACAGGAAAACTGGCCGGCTACAGTAGGTTTATTTACCGGACTTTTTGCTAAAGAAGCGGTTGTTGGTACTTTAAAGTCTTTATATGGCCAGATAGCTGCTGCTAATGAAGCAGAAGAAGGTGGAGAAGTTGAAGAAGAAGGGGGTTTTGATTTCTGGGGCGGTATTGCCGAAGCCTTTGCTTCTATACCGGAAGCTTTAGGTGGTGTTTTTGGAGGTTTATCCGATCCTCTGGGAACCGGTTTAATTAGTGAGACAGATCAGGAAGTTATGGCTGAGGAAATTGGTGCGGATACTTCTATTTTTGGTATGATGGGCCAGTATTTTAGCCAGGGTAAAAACCAGGCTTATGCCTATTTACTTTTTATCCTGTTATATTTCCCTTGTGTAGCTGCTTTTGGAGCAGTGGTTAAAGAAACAGGTTGGCTAATTGGTACTATCAATGCGGCTTACCTGACAATTTTAGGCTGGGTAGTAGCCACCCTCTATTATCAGCTGACTACAGGTTTTAACGTCTTCTGGATAGTATTTTCTATCATCCTGATGGGATTAGTCATTTTTGGTTTCTATTTAATGAGAAATATGAAAACCTTTAGAGAACCCAGCGCTTAAAAAGGTTAGGAAAAACTATGCTGATTAGGGACGTAAAAAATTATTTATTAGATAAAAAACAAGCTGCTGTAGATGAACTCTGTTTTCATCTACAGCAGGATAAAGAATCGGTGAAACAGGCTTTGCATATCCTGATCCAAAATGGCTGGGTTGAGGAAGTGAAATTGGCTGCTCCCTGTAAAGGGTGTTCTTGTGGGTCCAGTTGCTTTGAACAGGATAATGTTTTATATAAAATCAAGCAAAGCTAGGTATTTGGTGGTATTGTTTACAGATTAATTAATTTGTATAAAAAATGAGACTGGATAATAATCAGGAATAACTGCTTATTGACAGTCTCATGATATAGAATTTTGATTTAATGATAGTCATTGATCTTTGAAAATGATTAAAAATAATAAAGTCCTTCAGTAAAGATGACTTAAGATTACCGAAATTCTTGATTGAACACAAGAGGTGTAAAAAAAATGAAAGTACTCTATCATCATATTTATGAATATAAAAAAGGTCTGCGTAATCTGGTACTCCATACTCTATCTGCTGATTTACAAGGTGAGGCAGAAAAACATTTGAAAAGGCATAAAATTCCTTATATTATCCGCTGGGTAAACAATAACAAAATCAATGTTTTTTTCGGAGCTAAAGAATGTGTGGATATTATTGCAGCTTTTGGTGATAAACCACTTAACAAGTTTACCCATGAAGAAGACTTTATCCTGGGAATTATGTTAGGTTACAGTAGACTGGAACAATGTAAACGTTATATCAGAAGAAGCCAGTTTCAGCAGGTTATACCGGGTGATTATTCGATAAAAAGCAAATGTCTAACTGTATCTCCTTGTGATAGCAGGGCTTAATCATTTTTTTTGTCTATAATGTTAGTTTTATCTAACACTATAGTTAAAAAAAAATGAGGAGGCTAAAGATATATGGGGTATTTAAAAGATGATATTCTACATTTACGGAATGACATTGAACATATGCATGAGGATATCAGCCTTTTAAAAAGTAAGCTGGAAGAGTCAGATTTTGATGTTGCCATCTTAAATGATATTGTCAATAGGCTGAGTGATTTTGAAATCCATTTGCAACATGTTTTACAACACATTATCCATGTAGAAGAACAGGTTAAAGGATTTTAATTTTTTTTATTATGTTAATTGGATCTAACATAATACTGTTTTTACTTTCATTCTATCCAGTGGAGGTCGTTGATTTTCACTGAATAGGAATAACAAAAAACAATACTATATTACTGCTATGAGTTTTTCATAAAACAATAGCAAAAATCAGGGAGTTATTATGGGAAAAACCGGAATTTTCTATGGTTCAACAACCGGCAATACAGAAGCGGTTGCGCAAAAGATTCAAGAAATCTTAGGAGATGCTGATTTAATCAGTATTGATTCTGCAGCAGTTCAAAAAATGACAGATTATGAAAACCTTATTTTGGGCAGTTCTACCTGGGGGTTAGGAGACTTGCAGGATAATTGGGAACCCGTTGTCAGTAAGCTGTCAGATCTAGATCTTAATGGCAAAAAAGTTGCTTTTTTTGGTACAGGTGACCAGGCAGCTTATCCTGATACTTTTGTAGATGCAATTGGAATCATTTATGATGCTATTGCCAATTCTAATGCAAAATTTGTGGGTACCTGGCCGAAAGATGGTTATGATTACTCAGAATCAAAAGCAGAGATAGATGGCCAATTAATTGGCCTGGCTATTGATGATGATAATCAATCAAACCTGACTGACCAACGGGTTAAAGACTGGGTTGCATCCATAAAATCAGAGTTATAAGAAGGTTAAAGATGAACAAGGGAAATCCTAAAAGGAAATCTCTTGTTCATGATTTTGAAATAAAATTGAAGAGAACCAGAATGGAAAAGGGAGATTAAATCAATTATAAAATTTTCAATAAATTATGAGACCTGCTGTAATTCTTTAATTAAGGAAGAGATCCCATTGCTTTTTAAGAAAATCATCTGCTTGTTTTTCTTTTTGCATAAATCTTTTAGCATCAGACAGGCTTTATGACTGATACATTTTACCGGACAGAGAATACAGTCTACTTTGTTTAACTGGCTACTTAATAAATGGAGAGAATTCTCAACTCCTCCGTCATGATGGTAAAAGGAAGCTCCCAGAGATTCGATCACCTGCCGACAAATAGGAATATAGTGTTGTCTACCTCCCACATAGAGGATGTTTTTTCCATTCAGACTGGAATCCTTTTTTAGATTTTCTATTAATTCTTCATTGGTTGCTGATAAATGGTGAGGGCAAGACATTTTGCTATTGATAGAATTCTCTAATTGTTTACTTAATTTGCGGATAAATTCTTCCTGTTGCTGGGATTTTTCTTTTAGCTGGTTGTATTTTTCCTGATAATAGTGTTTTGCTTGTTCTTCTTTTAAATATTTTTTCTGCTCTTTTTGTAATTCTTTTTTAATGATTTTTAGATCAATACCATTCTCTAATTCATAAATTCTTTCTTTATAGTATAAAATTTTTGCTTTTTCTGTTACTGTTTCTTCAATAATATATTCTTTAGCTTTAGATTGAGATTTTGATTTTTGGAGTTTACTTTTCAGATCCTTTATAACCTGGCGATAATTGCGCTTGGCATTTTCCAATTCCTGACATTTTTTTTCCAAGTCTATGATTTTTCTTTGATGATTACGGTTGGTAAAACCATTTAAATGGGACATCATATGGATTTTTCCAAATAGATAATTAATCAGTTTTGTGGAATGGTAAGGATGGGATACAACGGCCCAGTAAGCTCCTGGTAAATCTGAAGTTCTAAAATCCTGTTCTGCCTGTTTTTTGATTTCTGAATCTGATTCTAACCTTTGATATCTGGAAAGAATTAACTGGTATTTCTTGTTTAAATATTTATCAAATTCTTTAGAAATAGGATTTTCTTCTTTACAACTGATCACTGCTATCTGATGAACATGATATTCATCTTTTTCATTGACTATATCCAGGCTATTTTTTTTTAAAATTTTTAAAACTTCTTTTATCGTTAAACAGGTACCAATAATAGAACAATGTAAAAAACAATCTACTTCCCAAATTTTAAATCTTTTTAATGACAACATTGATTTTCTCCTATCATAAAAAAATCTTATAAATCATAAATTGCTAGTAAAAATGTATTCTTTACTGGCTTACGTTGGAAATACTTGTAGATTTCCCTTGATTTGTGCCTCTCATGTTCTCTGCGACCTTTAATTAAAATCATAAAATTTTATTAAATAATATGTTAGTCTTTTCTAACATATTATTTAATAAGTGTCAAGAACTCAAGAAAAAAAAAGAGGTGGGAATTCCTCCAACCTCTTTTTTTATTTTAGCTAAAATTTTTTTATAGATCTGCCATGGTTAAAGAACGGACATTTAAAGTTCTGCCATCTTCTGAAGTTGGAATTTTCAGGGTACCAGCCAGAATTTTTGTTTTAATAACAGCTAATTTGTCCATATCAAAGGTAAAGCCGGTAATTTTCCAGTTATTATCACAATTTGGTATGATTTTACCATTTTTCTCTTCCTGTACATACTTTACAATAAGTGATCGAATTCGTCCGGCATCCTGCATGGTTTCATAGGAATCATAGTATTTATCAGCTTTAGTTACTAAACCTAATTTTTCAATGGTTCCAAATCGATAGTTATTTACAGCAAGTTTATAAACTTTATTGTTATCAATTGGCTTGCCCTGAAAGGTTAAATTGGTAATTCTTTCACCTGCAGGTTTAGAAACATCAATTTGGTATTCTACACCTGCAAACATATCATAATTATATCCTCTGATTTTGGGATTAAAACTTACAGTTAAATCACCTGGTTTTATTTGATTATAATAACTAGCAGACCACTCCATATATTTTTTGAGGTTTTCACCTGTGATATTTACACCAACCAGGGTATTAGGATATTTATAAATATAAGCAACATCTTTTTTCTTAAATTCTCCAGTATGCAGAGTAGAGCCAAAGTTAAATAAAGCTGCAGAAGAAATTTCAGACTTTGTATAATACATCTGTACTTCATTGATTAAGTCAATCACAGCAGTATCTTCAATTTGTGCCCGTGGCATAGTCGTTACTTTATCTTCACCAGTAATAAAATCTACACCATTAACAAACTCTCCCTCAATTGACCCGACAACGACGTTTGCATCTTCAACAGATTTGTTATGTACATACTCAAATTGTTCCAGGATTTCAGGATGTTCTTCCAGTTTTTTTGTTTCCACATTTTTTGCTTCAACACTGATAACTTGCCAGGCATCCCCTTCTTTTTTTACTTTGATATCAGCTCTCGCTAAAGCCCAGCCATATTTACCCGGTTCAATAATGGTTACATCGCCAACTTTTTCAATGTATTTAGCATGTTCATGGCCACCAAAAATGATATCAAACTCAGGAATTGCCTTGGCAATGTCTATAATTCCTTTCGCACCTCGTTCATCCACTCTAGCCAGGTGAAAAGCACCAACTAATACATCATATTTTCCTTCAATTTCATTTAGAGCATCTTGTACAGAGGCTAATGTTCCTTCAAAAGACAAACCTTTATAATGTGAAGGCGAAGAAGCTTCCCATTCTGGTACATGAGGAGGGATAATACCAATAACTGCTACACGACAACCATTAACAAAAAAGATTTTGTATGGCATGGCATAATGGCTGGAATCATGTTCTTCTCGAATATTAGCGGATAATACTGCCCCTTTAAAGCGGAGGATATTTCGATCAACAAAAGATTTATCAAAGTTAAATTCATGGTTTCCCAATACCCAGACATCAAAATCCATAGCATTCATTGCTTCCACTAAAGGATGTGTATCCAAATCATTAAAGAGTTCAGCCGAATTGTCCTGAACAGTATCACCAACATCAATTAAAATCATTTCCGGGTGTTTTTGTTTTTCTGCTTCAATAGCAGTATAAATTTTAGCATAGCCAGCATCAGAATCAACAGAATCAGTTGCATATTCATAAGCATAGATTCTGCCATGAATATCTGTAGTTGAGCCAAGAGCAATCACTTGCTCAGTCAGGTCGGTTCTGTCTCCCTTAATAATCACTTCCGATTTCAAAGAGTCGAGTTTGTTAATCGCTTCCAGAAGTTCTTTATTAGCTGCTGCCTGATTAGATTTACAGCCAATTAATAATAGAACCACCATAAACAGGGACAATAAAATTGTCCTTTTCAATAAAGATTTTTTCATACTTGTAACTCCTTCCTTTTTAACAAAAAAATAGTTGCAATATTGGTGAACGGCACCGTTAAAAGGATACCGATACTGCCTGATATGGCCTGGATAATCTCAATAGAGATAACCGGAATATTGATAAATTGCTTAAAATCCATATGAAATCCAGCTATCATCAATAAAAGTGTAAAAGAACTGCCGGCAAAAGCCAGGATAAGAGTATTAATCATAGTACTGATCATATCATGTCCAATATTCATTCCTGATTGAAATAATTCTCTGGATGAAATTTCTGGTTTATGAATTTTGATCTCATTTATGGCCGATGCTATACTCATAGCTACATCCATAATGGCTCCTAAAGATGCAATTAATATAGAGATAAAAAGAATTCCCTTGATTCTAATATTAAAATCTTTAGCAAGGTAAAGAATTTGCTCTCCTTTTTCCATATTGATACCAGATAATTTTGCTGCATTTGAAGTAAAATAACTGATTAAACCTGCAAATATTATCCCTCCAATAGTTCCAATAATGGCTGCTATGGTCTTTCTGGAAAAACCAGCAATAATAAAAAAGCTTACAATGACTATCACTGATAATATCAAAATAGAAAAAAGAATTGGGTCATAACCCTGAAAAATCAGGGGAATGAGAATAAAAATAATCA
>JAKSBL010000035.1 GCA_022361115.1 Spirochaetota bacterium
GTTTTTACAATTCATTAATACAGTTTACAGCAATTCGTTTTTAATCTGTTTTATTTAAATCAATATGCAGACATTTTCCTCACAAATTTAAATCCGTAAAATAAGTACAGCAGAAAGAGAAAAAAAAAAGGGACACAATTTAAAGGGGATAAAATTCACTTTAAAACCAGAAAGTGGTGAGATCAAAGTTATAACAGAAAGATAATAGCATCACAGATGTATACTATTTAAGGCAGAACACAGAATTAACAACAGCAACTGGTATTATCATCTCCACAGTCGCTCCCACAGGTGATTTCTTTTTTACCTTTTAAAAAACTGAAATAAACGGCAGCTGCACAACCAACACCTGCTTTTACAGAAATTGCCTTTGCTGGACAGTTTCTCTGACAGGCACCGCATTCAATACATTTATCTTTATGAGCAAGTCTCACTTTTTGATTGGCCTCTACAAATACCTGGTGAGGACAAACTTCCAGACACATTTTACAGCCAATACATCGATCAGGGTCCAAAGCTAAAGTCACTACGTTTTTTAAATATTCCATTATAAACCACCTTTAAAAATATAAATAATTTCAAATACTATCCCTGCAATAATAGTTACTAACATGAGTGGATTAGCAATCTTCATTTCTTTCATAACACCAGATAAAGAAGTAAAAGTTGTTGCTCCCGTAAAGTTAAAGAGAATCAATGCAGAAAGGGCAGGTATGATCAATAGATTAGCAGTAAAAAAAAGCCAATGATATTGAAAATACCAGCCTAATCCAATTGCCAGGATGATGCCTACAAGGGCACCTTTTAGACTAAAAGCCCGAAAAGGGAGAGCCGGTAAAAGAAGAGGTAACAAGATGGTAGCCATCATATAAGCGCTGATAAGCGGGATGATTAACTGGATATAATGAGCAAAGTTTAAACTCTTTTGACTAATAACTGATAAAATAAAAACACCTAAGAGGATAAATCCAAGAATTTTTAAACCACCAACAAATTCTATTGGAGTTAAAACCAACCTTTCCTGAAAAGTAAAATTTATCTTTTTCATATCCTCACTTTTCACCAGTTGATTCTGCAAAAATTTCTTGATGTCCCTTGCATATACGGGCCCATAGATAACCTTCATGCCTGTGGTTTTTTTTACCTCATGCCCGGCTACTCCAGGTGCTCCTAATTGAGGTAAAATGATTCTATTATGATTTATTTTGTTTTTTAGATCAGTGACCTGGATTCGGTTAATGAGTTCTTCCGTACCAAAAGTACCTTTGCCAGCTGCACACCAGACATTTACCCCTTTTGTATCTAAAACTAGAATCCAGATATTTAAATCTGATAATTGTGATCGCAAAGCATCAAAAGTTAACTTATAATTTGCTGTGACCAAAACTTCTGATTCGGAATGAGGATTCCCCACAGCATATAGACCAGGATTCACCCGATATTTCATCCGCTTGATCCCAAAACGAACTCCAATACTCCCTAAATGATCTCTCATATTTAACTTTGTGCTAACTTGAACCAAAGGCTGACAATCACCTTGACTACATGAACACCCCATAAAGCCTCCTATTTATTTTTTTCACAGCAAGCTGAAAAACTGCTTTCATCCTGCAATGCTTTGGTAAAGATCTTTAAACAACGGATAAATATAGGTAAATGATCTTCCGGAACTTTATCTATGATGGATTGATAAAATTTATTGGCACTATTATTGATAAAATCTGTTTTTGCCTTACCCTTTTCAGTCATTTTTATTTGCATAAATCTTCTATCATCTGGATTAATTTCTCTGCTTACCATTTCTTCTTTCACAAGACTATCGACTGTACGACTGAGAGTACTTTTATCTAATCCCAAAATATCTGATAACTCAATAACAGATAAACCATTTTTTTCATATAATTCCATCAAAACATGACACTGCGGTAAAGTCACACCACAACAACTGGTTTCTTCTTTCAGGTTATTATTGATAGACCGTTCAAAAACTCTTAATAGTTTTCGTACTTCTTCTATATTGTTTCTTTTCACATCTATTTCCCTTTACAACAGTTGTGTTATACATCTATAATACAATATTAATAGCCATTAATCAATAGTTTTTTTAAACATTGACAAACATTAATTATCTTCACAATTTCAGTAAACAGTACAACTGTGATAAAGATTCTGGAAGTGCCTTTATGATGATTGGATTTCTTTTTTAATTTATCTTTCTTAGATTACCTAAAAATTTTATAATTTGGTCGTTATAAATTCCTTTTTTTCTTTTTTACAGATCACTTCCAGACAATCTCTCCCTGATTTAGCTGCATCAGCTAAACCGGTATTACCGATCCATTGCCCAGTCATATAAAATTTTTTTAACTTTGGCAAAGTTCTAGGGATATTAAGAAAGTAAGGCCGGGCAAAACCTGTAATTGCCCCATTCCAATTATTAGTATAACGGTTTAAGGTAACAGGAGTCGCTACATCCACTACTTCAATTTTCCCTCTTATTTCTGGTATAACTTTTTCCAAGGCAAAAAGAACTCCTTTCTCAACATTATTCTTTTCCTGGTGATATTTTTCCTTATCTGAATAAATTTTTTCCCAATAAGAATAATCACTAGGAAAAGTAACAGTCAGAGTACTTTTTCCCTGGGGTGCAAAGGAGGGATCAAATGAATAGTTTCTTATCAGCAAGCATTTCTTGTTTTTCCCTTCTATTACAATTGGGTTCTCAAGCTCATATAAATATTCGACAAAACCTTTCTCACTGGATAATTCTGAATTTATACCAATAGACACCTGTAATAATGATGGAGCTAGAAGTTCTGTATTATAAATATGCTTGATTTTTTTACTCATATACTGACCATCCAGTAGCTGAAAAATAGTATGATACCCATCTGCTGCTGAGATAACTATATCTGCTTCTATTTCACTACCGTCTTCCAGTAAAATTCCAGTAGCTTTGTTATTAACCACTAATACTTTTTTTATCTTTTTTCCATAGTGGATTTCTCCGCCTAATTGAACAAGTCTTTGTTCAATACTTTTTGCAAAAGGCAATGATCCCCCTTTGGGAAATCCCGATTTCCTAGTGGATAAAATAAAGGGAATAGCGATAAAATCCTCAATCGATGTACTCAACTTCATATATTTAAAAGCCCGTTTTAGATTGGGGTTGGTAATCAAATCAGTAAATTTATCAATAGATATTTTAGAATATTTTTTAACAAATTTCATTAAGGGGATAAACTCTTTCATCATTTTAATCATATCAAAAAGGGTCAGAAATTCATTCGGTTTGGTTAATGAAATTTGATTTATTTGATAAAACTTCTTTACACATTCGCTCAATTCATCGATTATTTTACTATCTTCAGGAGCAATCTCTTTTAGAGAGCTAGCCAACCGGTCAGGATCATTATAAAAATCAATCACTTGACCTTTGAGAAAAACTTTCCAAGGCTTTTCATTATAATAAACATATTTGTTTTTTAACGATTCCAATTCCTGCCAGATTTTATGATAAGGAGAGTCTGGTGAAGTTCCCATTAACCATTGAATGCAAATATCAAAGGTATATCCTCTTCTTTTCCAGGATGTACAAAGTCCTCCGGGAAGATTGTGCATTTCATAGATATGCGCATCAAAATCATTCATCTTCGCATAACAGCCTGCTGAAAGACCTGCTATCCCACCGCCAATGATTACAATTTTTTTCATTTGTCACCTCCTTTTAATGCAAGGTATAATTTACATCACAACCATGATGTCCAATATTTTTTTATATCTTCACCTAATCGAAAGGATGTATAAATCTCAAATACATCATTTTATCCTTTCAGCATTCTTTTCCTTTTATATATGAAATAATAAATGCTTAACGGCCACCACAAAACGAGAAAAATGGGAAAAACACACCACAATACACCAGGTGTTGTCACAAGATTGGTTGTCACAAAAAATAATATCAAAGCTGAACTTCCAATAATTGTAAAAGTCAGGAGATTTTTTGTTTTTACATAGTAAACTGCCAGAGGCCACCAAATCATTCCAAAAGCAGGATAAATAAACCAGGGATGTACAGGTGAAAGAAGGGAGTTCAATATTCCATAATAAATGATCCCAGTTATTGCAGATAATAATGCAAACCAGATCGTTTTTGCATACCGCTGAAACAACATCATGATCCAAAGCCAGATAATTGGCCAAAGAGTATATAAAAACCAGGGATATTGAGGAGATCGAAATAAATTGTTGATAAGCAGATAAACCAATACAGTTACACTACTGATAATTACCAAAGTATGATATTTATGATTCATTCGAAGGTAAAAATAAAACTGTATTGATACCACAAGGAAAACCAACTCATATATCCAGAGAAAATTTATCCCCAGCAATAACATGATCCCCCCGAGTATTGTAGCCGAAAGAATAAAACCACATAGATAAAACCAAAATGTCTGTTTTTTCTGCCAGAAATAGCTGCCGATTATTAATAATATTACCTCATAAATAACAAATACTGACCAAAAGAACCCGGGTGAAAAAAAAATGTTTAATAAAACATAATATCCAATAGTGACTAATCCTAATACTAAATGAAAGCCAAGAGACTGCCTGTAATTTTCAAAAATCATGAAAACCGGCCAATACAAAAGTGGAATCAATGGATAAAATGCCCAATCTATTTTAGTAATAGTCATATAGTTAGTTGCAAAAAGTAAAGCCATTATCAATATACTGCCTAAAACCGCTAACAATTTGAAATTCCTGTTCTGACCACAATAAACACTTAAGGGCCACCAGGCTGTCATAAATATTGGATAGATACTCCAGGCAAAAGCAGGTGAAGTAATATAGTTTAAACTCATGAAAAAGATCGTAATTAAAATACTTCCTAAACCAGCCATCAGCATTGGATTTTTTTTCTGATAGCAGTAGATACTTAAAGGCCACCAAAGAACACCAAATATGGGCATAATACACCAAAGAAAACCAGAAGAAGTAATAAGGTTAACAGTAATAAAAAAAACAATCGTAATAAAACTACCTAAAACGGCCATTGCCATAGCACTTTTTTTTTCATAACTATACATGGAAATCGGTAACCATAACACTCCAAAAACAGGAAAAATACTCCAGGGAAATGACGAGCCAAAAAGTATATTAATGGTAATAAAAAAAGCAATCAATAAGACGCTTCCTGTTAAAAAAAATAAAGTTCTGCTATTCATTTTGTTTCCTCCGTTTATTTTCGTTTCATCCATCCGAAATACATGGTCAATGGCCACCACAAAATTCCGAATATGGGAAATACACACCATATAACTTTTGGTGTAAAATATAAGTTGATATAGCAAAATAATGCAACAAGCAAAACGGTTCCCCAAATTGAGTACCCTAATCTAAATGCAGCCAGTTTTTGTTCTTTACCAATTTGCTCATTAATCAGAGCTCTTTTCATTTCAGCAATGTCGCCAAAATCTACAATAGCCTTATTCACTGCGTCTTCCTCATTTCTGCCTTCATTCATCAATTCCGCTACTCTATCTTGAAGATTTAAAGTGATTTCATCAACAATTTCCTGCTTTTTTTGGCTATCCTCTACCTCTTGAAATAAATTCTCAACATAACTTTCGATGCTGCTCATTTTTAACCTCCTTAAAAAATCTTATTTTTTTGATCTCTATACTCATTCATTTTGCAACAAAAGTGTTGAAATTGGTGATTTGTTAAAATCACGTATTCTATCACCCTTGTATTTTCCAAGTTAAGACGAACAAATAGAGAATTACGGATTCCATTATTTCTAAAAGCTCTATCTAATATATTACTCTGTCTCATATAGTATATTATAACACTGATTACTCTATCTGTCAAAGTAATTAAGAAAAAAATTAAAA
>JAKSBL010000260.1 GCA_022361115.1 Spirochaetota bacterium
AGAGGAATTAAAAGTAGTACTGGAAATGGCTTTGCATGAAGATAGATTAAATCGACAGATTCAGACAGAAAAAATTGCTAAAGATAAATTAATCAATTCATTAACTGAAGCCATTTTTCAATCTGACTTGCTGAGTGTAATACAATCAGTAAATCCCTGGGCACAGCAATTATTAGGATATGAAGAAAAAGAAATGGTTGGTCATTCTGTTGATTTTTTTTTAGGAAAACAGGAAGATCATCTTTCTGAAATCAAATCCCAGGTGACTGTAGTTCAACGGAAAGATGGCCAAAAAATTACTGTATTGCGTCACCGTTCAATTATAAAGGATGATCATCATAACCCACTTTATATTGTTGATTCATTATTAGACTTAACAGATATAAAGGAGAATGAAGAGATTAGTGAGATTATTGCTTATGAAAAAAAGATTAGAGAAAAAGAAAATCACGAGATGATAAACTGGCGAGAGTTATATGCATGCAAAGATTTACCGGTTTTTGAGAAAACCATGTATGCCCTAAATACCACTGTCAATAGTATGGGCGGAGCAATGTTACTGGATTTTATTATAGACAGCATTGAAAAAAAAGATGATGGTACATACTCTTTTGATGAGAGTATTTATGAGACACTTCAGGAATTACGTTCTAACCTTTATCCTCTTTTTAATAATCTGGCAAATATTGAAGATAAAATACACAGTCAAATTGAAGTTCAAGAAGTGAGTTTATTAGATGCTCTTGCTGTTATTTATAAATCAATCAGCACCAATAGTAATAATTTAAAAGTAAAAAATAAGAAGGTAGAAGTATTTTCTATGCCCGAGAATTATAAACAACTCTATGTCAATTTAAATCTAGAGGCTTTTGAAGAATGCATGGATGAACTAATCACCAATAGTATAAAGTATTCTCCAGCTGATTCTACAATCTGGATAGAAGTAGTTGATCAAAAAAACCAAATTATCTTAAAAATCTCTAATCGATCCGTCTTATACACTTTGGTCAATGAACAGGTTTATGGGATACCAGTTAAACACACAGAGTTAGTTTTTGCTCCATTTGAGCGGTTAAACAGAAATTTAAATGAAAAATTTGAAGAAAAATGGAGTTTAGGACTGGGATTATATGTTGTGAAGAAAATCTTGGCTAAAATGGGAATTAAAATTTATTGTCAGAATGCTCTAAATTATGTGCAGTTTCAAAAACCACAGCCCATTACAGTATTCTGTTTAAATATCAATAAATCTCAAGGCTAATGGCCTGGCTATTCAGTAATAAAAAAGGAGCATAATTATGAAGATTATGATTATTGATGATTCTGATACAATGCGTAAAATTGTGAAAATGAATCTCAAGGGGATAGGTACAGAGATTACCGAAGCCGTAAATGGTCAGGATGCCCTGGATAAATTAAATGATCAGCCAATTGATCTTTTTTTAGTTGATTTTAACATGCCAATCATGAATGGCTTAGAATTTGGTTTAAACTTAAGAAAATTGGATCTTTATAAAACTACTCCCTTAATTTATTTAACTACTGAATCAGATCAAGGCTTAGATGCTGAAAAGGAAAAAATTGGGGTAACTGGCTGGTTGAGTAAACCATTTAAAAAAGAAGAATTAATGAAACTGATTCAATAGTTGCCCAGCTAAAATTTACTAAGATTTTTTTTATTGAAAAAGTAACATTTTTTTCAAAAATGATGAGACAAAAGCATATAATATACAGGGTTCTACTAGGAGTTATTTTTTGAAAACAATTATGAAGATCTTAATCTTGGGAACAGATGATCAATACATACAGGAACTGAGTAATTATTTAGATATTTATCGATTAACCTATCAAATTTGTCAAAGTCCACAAGCATGTTTACAATCAATCTTAAAAGACAAATATCATGTAGTCATCAGTAGTGTTTTTTATAAAGACATTTTTGGATTAGATCTATTGGATAAAATCAAAGAATTATCACCTGCAACCAGTGTTATACTGAATACAACAATAATAGTTGGATCTTTAAAAGAGGAAGCCATAAAAAGGGGAGCATTTGCTGTATATGAAAAATCAGAAATAGATTTATTAGTAAAAACAGTCCTTTCTATACAAAATAAATATTTTGATTAATGAAAAACTTGACTATTACAGCTCATTAAACAAATTATACTCAATACATTAATTTTCTGTAATTATTATAGCTTCAAATGGAAAAAGTTTTAACACATTATTAATAGCAATATTTGTCTTATCTTTTTTTCCTCCATATTTATTTGATTCTGTAGTCAAAATAATTGAAATATCCTGCACATTTTTGAAAGGAAGTTCTATTTGAATATTTTTATTGTTAAAAGATATTAGATACCCTTTAATCTGACCTGAATATTCATAATATTCTATTGCTACCCATTGATCAACTGAATCATAATAAACTTTGTAGGAATTAAATTTAAAACTTCCGATATCCAAATGATCTTTTCTTAACTGAATAACATCCTGATATAATTTTAGCAGCAATGAATGGGGACGGATTTTTTTTAATGTCCAATCCAGACAAGAATTTTGAAAAGTGGATATGTCCTTTGGATCAGGAACATTATTCCAGCCAAAACTTTTGAATTCTTCTTTTCTGCCCTTTCTAACAGCATTTACAAGGCTTTCATCTTGATGATCAATAAAATAGGCAAAATTAGC
>JAKSBL010000368.1 GCA_022361115.1 Spirochaetota bacterium
AGAAGAATCGGTTCAAGTAGATGAATCGGTTCAAGTAGATGAATCGGTTCAAGTAGATGAATCGGTTCAAATATTGAAAGCTGTTTTCAATCAAGAAGAAATAAAAGGAGATGGTGAAAAAAAATCAAAAAGAAAAAGATTTTTTTTCATATTGCTGTTCATTTTTATTCTCTGTTGCTTTTTTTATATTTTAGCCAATCAATTTCCTTTAAAGAATAAGGATAGGGAGAGTAATAATTTTTCCAAAGACAAAACAATAGAAGAAACTCATACAATCCAACCTGTTTCAGATAATGAAAATTTTTCTGAATCAAAAAAAGAGATTAAAAAGGATCAACCTGAGGCTTCAATGCCCGTTTCATTTGAAAAAATTTATTTTCAATCGAATTCTGCTTTATTATTAACTGAGGAAAAAAACAAATTGAACAAGATATGTGAGACTTTGAAAAAATATCAGGATTCTTATCAATTATTCATTACCGGACATACAGCATTAGCTGGAACAGAACAAACTCGAGCAGAATTATCCTATGGGAGGGCACAAACAGTAAGTGATTATATTATTGCAAATGGAGTATGGAAGAAAGAAAATATTACCTTAAAAGGAGTTGGTGCATCTATACCTGTGGCTGATAATCAATCCTTTGAAGGTAAAAAAAAGAATAGAAGAGTTGAAATCATCTTAAAACAGAATTAAAACTACATGTTTTTATATACAAAAAAAAAAATTTGATGTTTTAATAATTGCCGGTAAAAACAAAAAACGATTATAATATTAATATGGTTCATATACTTAATCGTTATAATTCTATTGATTTTTATCAAAAACTAAAGCAAAATGAAAAGAATTATATGATACGCATTACCTCTTCCTATAGTTTTTTTGAAAAATTGCAGGGAGCGGAGTTTTATGATCAAATATTAGAAATTAAATTTGACGATGTAAATATAGAAAGAGATGGATCATTTCACTTTCGCCATCGAGAACAAATTGATGATTTTTTTTCTAATCATATAAATTTTGATCACCTTATTATACATTGTGATGCAGGAATTAGTCGAAGTTCAGCTGTAGCTGTGGCATACTTCATGAAAATCAAAAATAAAAAGGAAATCAAGAAAATATTTTCTCATCCCCAATATTTTCCCAATCAATTAATTGTATTTCAATTTGCTGATCTTTATCAATTTGATCAAAAATATCTAAAAAATCTTTATAACAAGATGATTCATCGCTTTTATTAAACCTATTTAATAATTAGTTTTTTTGCTTTATTTGAAGTGTAAATAATCAATTTAACCATATTATGCCCTTTATTTATGAATATTCAAAAAATTTGAAGTGTATCATTTATTTTATAAAATTATTACCCTTTTAAAAAACTAATTGATTCTTGACATTCGATCAAATTTGATTTATATTTTAAAATATATTTTTTAGGAGGAAAGAATGAGTAATCTAATTCTGACCGGAGTTGGATTCTTCCTCCTTGGTGGCATTTTAGGATTTATTTTTAGACGCGTTATGGCAAAAATGCGTTTAGAATCAGCTGAAAATAGAGCTGAACTAATATTACGAGAAGCAAAACTTGAAGCTGAATCTCAGAAAAAAGAGATTCTATTAGAAGCAAAAAACTCTACCATACAGGAAAGAAATAATTTTGAAAAGGAGACTAAAGAAACCCGAATAGAGTTACAAAAAGAGAAACGGCGCCTGGTTCAAAAAGAAGAACAGGTAGATCGTAAAATTGCTGAAATTGAACGACGTGAACGGAGCGTTGGTGATAAAGAACGGCATTATAACGATAAAATTAATGAAGTCCAAAAACAGCAAAAAAAATGGCAGTCTGAATTAGAAAGAATTAGTGGTATTTCCATTGAAGAAGCTAAAAACATCTTGATGAAAGAGATGGAAGATTTAGCCAAACAGGAAGCACAGATTCAGATTAATAAAATTGAAGAAGAAGCAAAACGGACTGCTAATAAAAAAAGTCAAGAAATTATTGTAACAACTATTCAGCGGATTGCATCAGAAGTAACTTCTGATGTGACAACAACTAGTGTATCATTACCCAATGATGAGATGAAGGGTAGGATAATTGGCCGAGAAGGCCGCAATATCAGAACATTAGAGACTTTAATCGGTGTAGATATTATCATCGATGATACTCCTGAAGCAGTGGTTATTTCCAGTTTTGATCCAGTAAGGAGAGAGATTGCTAAAATCGCCTTAAGCAGATTGGTAGTGGATGGAAGAATTCATCCAACCCGTATTGAAGAGGTTGTAAATAAAGTCATGAATGAGGTAAATGAGATCATTTATGATGAAGGCGAAAAAGCACTCTTAACTCTAGGTATTCATGGTGTTTCACCAGAAGGAGTTGTTGCACTGGGAAGACTATATTTTAGAACCAGTTACGGCCAGAATGTATTACATCATTCTCTTGAAGTTGCCAAACTTGCCGGCACTTTAGCAGCCGAAATTGGATGTGACGTTAATCTGGCAAAAAGGTCAGGTTTATTTCATGATATTGGAAAAGGTGCAGCTTCTGATGGCGATTCTAGCCATACTGAAGCAGGATATGAAATAGCCAAAAAACTAGGAGAACCAAGTCAAGTTTTAAATGCAATCGTGAGCCATCATGGTGATGAAGAGCCAAATTGTCTGGAAGCAATAATAGTACAGGCAGCTGATGCAATTAGTGCCAGTCGTCCTGGAGCTCGCAGAGAGAGTCTGGAAAGTTATTTAAAACGATTAGAAAACCTTGAAAAAATAGCCGAAAGCTATGAAGGTGTAGAAAAAGCCTTTGCAATTCAGGCAGGGCGTGAAGTCAGAGTTATTTTAAATAATGTATCTGTAGATGATGAAAAAGCGAATATCATTGCAAAAGAAATTGCCAAAAGAATTGAGGAAGAATTACGGTATCCTGGTAAAATCAAGGTGACTGTCATTCGTGAATCAAGATTTATAGAATATGCAAGATAATTACAAGGGTGTCTAATAAAGACACCCTTTTTCTTTAATGCAAAAGGAAAAAAAATGAAGTCAAATATTATGAATATTTTATTATTAGGAGATATTATTGGCTCTCCTGGTATAGAACAGTTATTTGTCAAATTACCTCAAATAAAAAAACAAAATAATATTGATCTAACTATTGTTAACGGAGAAAATGCCGATCAGGGTTTTGGAATTACAGATGAAATCATTCACCAATTAAAAAGTTATGGTGTCGATGTTATTACTTCAGGAAATCATATCTGGTCCAATAGAGATGCGGATCAATTACTGGACAAATATGATTATCTGCTCAGACCAGCTAATTATCCCGATAGTGCAGGTAAGGGCTATTGTGAAATTTTGGTTGGAGAAGTGCAGATTGGTATTGTTAATTTATTAGGCCGCTATTTTATGATACCATTGGATTGCCCTTTTCAGACATTAGAAAAGCTCATTAAATCAAAATTAAAGAAATGTCAGTTGGTTATTGTTGATTTTCATGCAGAGTCTCCACAAGAAAAAAAAGCTTTAGCTTTTGCTTTTGATGGACAAGTTCAATTAATTGTTGGAACTCATACTCATGTTCAAAGTGCTGATGAAGTTATTTTACCGGGTGGTACCGGATATATTAGTGACTTGGGAATGTGTGGTGGAATAGATAGTATTATTGGTATGCAGAAAGATGGTATTTTAACTAAAATGAAAAATCAAATTAATGTCCCTTTCTCTCCAGCTCGCGATAATGGAAAAGTACAGGGAGTTGTAGTTCAACTAGATGTAGAAAAGAAGCAAACCCTTTCTATTGCGCGAATCAATGGGTGATTCTGCAAACCCTTCCATCACTTTAGAAAATCCTAAATAGTGCTTTTCTGTTACTGGAATTTGCAATTGTTTATTCTATGTTTTTAAGAAAACTAATCCCTTCTCTTTTTTTTTATTTTTTTTTCTGCTAATAAATAGTTGGCTAATTAATATTTTTTTTTTTTTCTTTAAAAGGTAAT
>JAKSBL010000380.1 GCA_022361115.1 Spirochaetota bacterium
ACTCTGGTACATGGCTTATAATTCTGTTCGCAAGGGATATGTAGACAATCCAAGGGATTATCCATATTCTTCGATTAAACATTACTTACAGGAAAATTATGTGGGTAAAGTGAAGATAACATTGCATGAGATATTCTTGAATCTAAGCGATATTTTTTCAGAACGGCTGGAAGTTTTATTGGCAATGGAGAAGGAATATCAGGAAGTTTTGAGTAAATCCTATTGATTTTTTTTTTAATACTGTGCCTGGCACTAGAATGGCACTAGAATTTTCATTTTTTTTGTGGTTTACTTTTTTTATGTCTACAAAAAATAAGAAAGAGTTTTTACTATCAATTATTTTAATAATTGCACTTGGGTTATTTACTTTTTTCTTGGGAATGTTTATTATATTTTTATCAGGTGTTTTTAAAATGCTAATAAAATTTATTGGTAGAGTAGGGTAGGGGAAGTAACAACGTTGGGGGAATATAAGAAATGGGTGTCAATATAAACCAAATTGAACATTTTAATAAGTAAAACTTTACTTTGCAGTATAAATGCAGTATATTTTAAGTATAATATACTTGGAGTTTAAAATGTCAAAAGAAAAATCTACAAGAGTAACAATTGATTTTCCAGAAAGTCTTTATAATGAACTCACAAAACTATCAGAAGAAATGCATGTCTCAAAAGCTGAAGCTATTAGAAAGGCACTTAGAATTGCCAAATTGTTATTTGAAGAACAAGAAAAAGGGGCTAATATACTTATTGAAGGAAATAACTCATCTACTGCAATAAAATTTATATAAACTCAGAGCAAGCTAATATTAATGAGTGATAAAGAAGAAATAATAGAAATATCAAATGTACCTATTACTCAAGATATTAAAAGCAGTGAAAAAAGACATTTAAAACTTGATTTAATGGCTGGCATAATAATGGAGGAAAGATTTAGTGGAAGCTCAACATAACAAAGTTATATTTTTTTTATACCCTCCAAAACTTATTCAGGAAGAATTGATTAATGTTATTGTTCACTTAGAATTTGAAACATATTTTATTGATGATCATGTAAAGATCTTACCAGTATTGGAAGAATACACTGACTCTATATTATTTATAAATATTGACCATTCTATTGAAAATCATGACTGGGAAAAGTATGTTGAAAAATTAGTAGAAAATCCAGCTCTATCAGAACTGATTATTTGTGTTCTTACCTATCATGATGATAAAAATCTGAAAAATAATTATCTCATGTATTTAATGGAAGAAGAAAGGCTGATAACTCTGAGACAGGGACAGGGTGCCATTGAAAGTACAAAACCCATTTTAAGAATTATTAATAAAAATAGAAAAAATGATCGAAGAAAATTTATCCGTTCTTTGTGCGGGAATAATGCAGCAACTTTCAATGCTGTTTATGGTGATAAAAATATTAGCGGAGATATACGTAATATCTCCAGTGCTGGAATGGTGATGGTTTTTCAGGAAGATATTGAAGTAGCTCCTAATACACGATTTGAGGATGTGCTTTTAAGATTAAAAGGAATACTTTGCAAAGTCAATGGAACGGTAGTTGGATTTAGAGTGGTAGAAGGACACAAAAAATATATCCTCATGTTTCACGATTCTGTAACTGATGATATCAAAGATAAAATACGGCATTTTGTTTTTCAATGCTTACAGGAAAAAATGGAAGAAAAATTAGCCAATCTGTAGGAACTGATATAATAATAATCTTTCTTCATATATTTTAATTACGGATCAATTAAACTGTTTTTCACTGCATATAAGGCAATCTCAACATTATTTTTTAATTCCATTTTTTCCATGATACGGGAACGATAAGTGGAAACTGACTTGGGACTTAAGTTATATTTATCTGCAATATCATGTATCGTATAACCTTGAGCAAGGCTTAAAAAAATTTGAAACTCTCTATCAGATAAAATATCGTGTAGATTTCCTTTTTTTTCCTTGAGCTGGTGGGCAAGAATGGTAGCAGTATTCTTATTTATGAATAACTCTCCTTTAGCAACTTGATGAATAGCTTCAATCAAATCTTCACTACTAACATTTTTATTTAAATAACCACAGGCTCCAGCTTTTATGGCCCGGATAGCATATTTTTTTTCATCATACACGCTTAATACCAGGATTTTTAGTTTGGGATTTTCATAGATCAACTGTTTTAAAACATCTAATCCATTTATTCCCGGTAAGTTGAGGTCTAATAGAATCAGATCAAAATTGTTTTCTTCTATAATTTTGTGTAATTCAAAGCCGTTAGCGGCTTCTCCAATAATTTGAATATTTGGGTCTTCTTTTAATAACATTTTGATGCCAGCTCTGACAATTTGCTGATCATCAGTAATAATGACTCTTATCATATTACAATTCTTTAAAGTAGTTCATGTTTAAAAATGATTACAAATAGTATTAAAAATCACTGACAGAAATAGTAAATGATTCCTGATACATTATTTTCCATCTATTATTATAATATATTTATAAGTTATTGAGTAAAAAACTCAAAAAAAA
>JAKSBL010000224.1 GCA_022361115.1 Spirochaetota bacterium
AGTTACTGGAAAAAAATGATCAAAAAGTTATTTATCTTCATGAACAGCAAAAATTCAAGGAAGATTTTGGGCCTTATCATGATACCGGCTATTCTTCACAAGCCTGGAGCCAGGCTCTGCAAGCCAGAGGCGTTGCTCAACCTACTGCTCATCAAAACAAAGTTGAGCAATCTCTCTTTTATTTAAGAAATGAAAGGTTTCGACGTTTTACCTATCCCACTAAAGAATACTGGGATCAATGGCAGATGGATAAAAATATTAATCTGCAAAAACAAAAGACCAAAAATGGAAAAAAATCCCAACAATCCTATCAAAACTTTTTACAGAAACAGTATCATCCAACCAGCATTCAGCAGTTTCATCAGATACTATTAAATAGAATTAAAGACCTGGAACATACCAAGTTATCTAATATACAAACAAAGATTGCTGGCTCTCAACCTCATTCTCAATATAATGAACCGGAACTTAAAAAGCAGCTCAAAAAAACTGATAAAAAAGAAGGATTTACCAAGGATAAAGTAGAGATTGATAGTGAACAGCAGAGAAAATTACCACCTGATCTGAAACAAAAAGGTACAGAGGAAATAAAATCAGCAAAGGTTATGAAGAAGATTAGGCAACAAGCTGAAAAAACTAGAATACAAAGTGAGATACAACAAAAGGCAGAAAAAAGACAATCTGCAGAAAGATCAGATATTGAAATAATCACCACTCAGGAAGAGGGAACTCAGGTCTTTCAACCAGATGAACAAACTATCCAAGTCAATAGAGAGCAACAGGAAATGATGGCAAAAGATATTCAAGATAAAAAAGGAAAAAAAAGTCAATTCCCTGAGAATGTGAAAATTCATAAAGAAGATACAGAATTCGATCAAGAACCAAAAAAATCACAGGAAGAAGCAAAGCAGGCTAAACCGATTCAAAAAGAGGTCTTTTCTGATCATGATTTAACAGAATCTGATCATGAGATTTCCAGAAAAAAAACAGGTGCCATAAAATCCTTTTTTAACCGATTAGTATCTGATAAAAATCAAAAAAAGCAAGATAAAATAGAGACAATTAGAGAAAAAAAAGATAAGATCAGAAAAAGTCCTGAGAAGGAACTTAACCAAAATATCCGTAAAGAGCAACTGGAAAATACAATAAAAATGAAAGAAGAGATACCTGGAAAAACTCAGTCAATTGAAAATAAAGAAACCAAATCAGTACAAAATGAAGCAATTTTAACTGTAGAAACGGAAAATCAAGTTTCTCCATTTCCTTTGTCATCAAAAATAACTGACCAGACGGATGAAAAAGAGAAAATAACGGATAAGGCTGAACAAAAAAACAAAAAGCGTGTGGCAGAAAATACAGAGTTTGATAAAATTTACAAAAAAGCAGGCCAGGATAAGAGTCGCTTAACAAAACTTCCTGTATTGCCTAACAATTTGGTGGATGATACTTTAAGGGACCACCTGAACCAGCACAACTTAAAAAAAGCATTGGCGGATTCACCAGAACTCGATATTACAATAGCAGAAGAGCAACCAGTAAAATTACCAAAGAAAAAAACAAAGCCTAAAGACAATAAAAAGAACAAATCAGCACCTGTTGATAAGATTGAGAAAAAGGCTGAGCAGGTTCAAAGGCAGGGGATAAAGATAGTAAAGAAAGAACAGCCTCAATCTGTACAACGGAAAAATTTGAATTTCAATGAGGTGTTGACTCAGCTCAATCAATTTGCCAATGATCTGGATATTCACAAAGGCAATATCTGTTTTGTTTCCGGCGGAAAAGCAAAACCGATCAGCCAAATTTGGAAACAGGCTGTCAAAGGCATTTATCATACTAATAGTTTAAATATTGATTTGTCTGATTCTTCTATTATCAATCCCAAAGTATTCATTCAGCAAATCGGCCGGCAATATTATAAAAACCTGTTTCACAAAATTGGAAAAATAAAAGCACAAAATCATCTCAGAGAAATTGTTCAAAAATTTTCCTGGCTAAAGAATTATCTAATTGGGAGAGATCTTAACCAGTTACCTGATCTGAAAATTGAGCAAATTACTGAATTTTTAAATGAACTTGCTAAATGGAGTGATTCCCTGGTGATTACTATGGATGATTTCCACAATCTCAATCAACAAATGATCAGCATGTTTCATCAAATTATCCCGGATTTAAGTGATAATTCTTTGTTATTCTTGTTTTCCTATGAAAAAAACAGCAATCCCCATTTAGAAAAATTCATAAAAAATTTATCTGAGTGAAGATAAATTTATATTTTGGAGCTTTCTTCATTTTTGTGGTAAAATTAATGATGATAGATAATAATTTTAAATTATTTTTAGTTTTTATTTTTTTCTTATTTTCTACCTCGATGTTTAGTGGTGAATACATAGTTGGGGTAGAAAATATGGATTACTATCCCTATTCTGAGGTTATTGATGGGAAATATCATGGAGTCGGCCGGGATATTCTGGATCTTTTTGCTAAACAATATGGCCATAAATTTGTTTATCAAGATTTTCCTTATATTCGTAACCTCCGCAGTTTTCTCAATCAGGAAATTGATTTTCAGTTTCCTGAAGATCCAGCCTGGCTGGAGGACATGAAAAAAGAATATTCCCTAAAGATTGTTTATAGTGATCCAGTTGTTGGTTATATTGATGGTGTTTCCGTTTTAGCGGAAAACAAAGGGAGGGGAATTGAGCGCTTACGTTTTTTAGGTACAATTATTGGTTTTACACCGGTTAATGAATATATGATGCGCATTCGGGAGAATAAAATTATTTTGCACGAAAATCCTGTTGTGGCTGGATTGATTTTGCAATTATTGGATACCCGAATTGATGGTATATATCTTAGTGTGGATGTGGTAAAACATCATTTGATTAAAATGGAGAAACCACAGCTCATTGTTTTTGATGACAAGCTCCCTTATCGAAAAGGCTATTATAAATTGGCAACTATTAAATACCCAGAGATAATTCAACAGTTTAATGAATTTATGAAAAAAAATACAAGACAAATAAAAGAAATTAAAAAAAACTATCTTCTTAAAGATTAATTGCTAGCTTTATCCTTCAATTCATTAAATTTTAAGAGGGACTCAAATTCATCTTCTGACATTTTTCTCCCAAAATGAATGGCATACTGGAAATCTTTATTTTCATTCTTGGTTTTTTCCTTACGAACAACTTTTCCTTCTGAATAAATGTACTGCTGGTCATGTTCAAATGCTAATTTACATTGAGAGCCCTCTTCCATATCCATGGGTGTGGTAAAAATGACTCCACTCTGACTGATGTTATGAGCCTGTCCATCAAATTCTACTACCTTAGTATATTGCAGTGTAATAGCCAGGATTATGTGACATTCATATCTTTGGTAAATTCGCCGTTCATTCATGAAACACCTCGAAATTAAAAAATAATAATTATTAAAAGTATAATATAGTTACAGGGAAAAGTAAAGTGGCTCCTCTGCCGGCAAAAGTTTGCTATTTGCAGCTTTTATCGTCCAGAATTATACAAATAATGATTTTTTAAAATAAGTAATTCAATTTGCCTATTTATCAGTGTTTTATTATATTATGTATATTGTAAAATAATTGAGATAAGTCATCTTTACCAGAGTCTAAGATTTAAAACTGTAGATAACCTTAAAATATATATAGTGATTTTTTATGAAGAAAAATACAATACCGATTTCCATTATCAGTGGATTCCTGGGGTGTGGTAAAACAACATTTATTAATAGGATCGTTCATGATTTTCCTGAGAAAAAGATAGGAGTAATTGTCAACGAGTTTGGTAAAATTCCTGTAGAAAGTCATTTAATCAATAACAGTGAAAATCAAATCATTGAGTTAAATACAGGTTGTATGTGCTGTCTGGTTCGAAAAGATATAATCAGTGCTGCCCAAGATTTGATTTCATTAAATCCTGATCTGGATTACTTATTTGTGGAAACCTCGGGATTATCTGATCCTCTTCCTGTTGCTCAGACCTTCATACATAATGATCTTAATGGTAAAATAAAGTTAGACACGATCATCAATCTGATTGACTCCTCCTGTTTTATGCAAAATTTCTCCCAGTTTGATATCATCATGCAGCAAACAAGATTAGCTGATTTTGTATTCTTAACAAAACTGCACCTGGCTCATGAGCGTAGTATCGAATATGCCAGAGCATTCGTCAAGAATCTGGGTAAAAAAACAAAAGTATATGAACTTACAGAAGAATTTGAAATAAATAAATTCTTTGAAATTATAGACTTAGTGGATAAGCTGCCTATTCCTAATGAAGATCATCATCAGCATAATGATACAGATATTGAAGTAATAAATTTTGAAACTGAGAACAATTTTGATTTACATAAATTTGAATATTTTTATAGAAATAATTTAGATGGTATAATTAGAGCAAAAGGTATTATTTATTGTCATTCAACGAAAGGCCGTCAAGAAAAATTTGTTTTCCAGGCGGTTGCTGAGAAAAAAGAATTAATTAAGCAGGATATTGCTGTTAATCAAGAAAAAAAATCAATATTAATCATCATCGGCATATCTCTGGATAAAGAACAGATCCTCAATCAATTAAAGAATTGTCTGATTGAATAAGAGGAAAAAAATATGAATGATGTTTATGCTGCTTTAAAACACTTTTTTTCGCAAGTTGATAATGTGGTAGTAAATGATGGAAAAGGTGCTCAAGGTATTAAACATGCTGGTAAGATGTTTGCCATGTTTTATAAAGGAGACCTTACTTTAAAATTTAGCCCGGAAAGAGTTACTGAGTTAATTGAATCAGGCCAGGGCTTACCACATGATCCGGGAACAGGCAAATCTATGAAAGACAGGATTTTAATCCCTGCATCCCAAAGTGAAACATGGATAGAGCTGACTGAAGAATCTCTTGAATATGTGAGTAAAAAAAAGGGGATAAATGATTTGCCATGGAGGAATTATCCCTCTCTATTTGACCATATAAAAAACAACCTTGATTCAAATGGAAAACTTACTGATTGGGGAAATAAGCTACCCGACGAGTCAAGGCGATATAAGGAAGGTGAATTAAGATGGGTATCTGGAGGGATGGACGGAGCCTTCAGCCATCATTTTGGAGGAAATCAAAAAACTATTGCTAAGATTGTTAATCTTACACAAGTGATTTCTGCAAAAGGAAGACTCGAGGATAAAATTGAGGTATATCATATCCTTTTGAAAGATAATCTAATGGAATATATTGATCCAACCCTTGAAAAGATCATCAATCTGGAGGTATATCCGGAACCGTATTTACATAATTGGGCAAAATGGCTGGCTTTTGAAAGCCCTGACAGGGGCACTGTCAAATTTGGTATCGCCCTTTTAGGATTGATTCGAGATAAAAGAGACTTTGATAAATTAATGATACTGGGTAAACATGAGGAATTTACATTATATGTAGCAGTTGCAATAACCAATATATTTGAAGAGTCAGAGGCATATCTCTGGGAATTAGCAAAACATATTCATGGGTGGGGAAAAATTCACCTGGTTGAGAGACTTTCGGAAACAGATAATCCTGAGATAAAAAAATGGCTGCTTTATGAGGGTTATAAAAACAGTGTTATGTATGAATACCTTGCTTATATTTGTGCCACAGCTGGAGATTTAATAAAGGAATTATCAAATAGGCATCCTGATACAAAATTATTAAAATCAGCAGGTGAAATGATTGAAGCACTCATTAATGGAGGGCCAGCAGAGGATATTAGTAATTATAAAGATGCTGCAAAGGTTATCCAGTTGTATCTGGGACATACTCTTGGAAAAGTATATACCATAGACCAGCTTTTAACCTTACATACGATTCAATCCTATCTTTCTAATAAAGAAACTAACTGGAAGGAGTTGTCAAGAAATGGCTGGATGGATGATTTAAGGGCTAATTTATTAGGTGATATCAATAGAGAACTATCACTTCCTGTTTGGAGAAATTTGGTTAACGAAAAGAAATACTCCGCTGATAATGATGAATTTTGGAAAGTAGACCAGGCAGCAAATATATTTGGCATTGATATGTGGGATGTTCACTGGAAAAAACTTTTAGACAAGCCAAATGATTCCAGCCATTGGTATCATATAATGAAAAGTGCCAACAATGAAAGAATTGATCAGGTTCTGGAGTTAGCTATGAAGAAAATTGATATTAATAAGATTTTTACTGGCGCTGAAGATAATATGGGGCTGGGAAAAGATTATAAATTGCATCATTGCCTGGATTTTATTATTCAAGGCTTGGATAAATATCCTGGTAAAGGAGTAAACCTCATTTTAGCTGCTTTAAAAAGTCCAGTAACAAGAAATCGAAACATGGCAATAGGAACATTGAATGTCTGGGGTTATGAATATATAACAGATGACATTAAAAAATTAATTGTGAAAGCGAAAAAAGTTGAGCCAGATGCAGATACAAAGAAAAATTTAAACAATCTTTTGAAGAGACAATTCATTGAATAATGAGATAAAATTATGAAGAAGTGTAAAATTACAGTTTTAAAACAAGTTTTAATAAAGAATTAGATGATTCTAACCTGCCTGAAAAGTCAAAAAATCATACCCAAGAAATTTTTAAAAAACATACAGATTGGAACAGTAAAATCAAACAATTTGTTGTGACAAATTATTTGGCGCTATATGTCAATAAATTGGCACTATATGCCATTGTTTGGGCGGGATATTTTCCTTATAATAACAGTAACTGATTAAATAAGGAGGATTACTATGAAACAATATGGTATTGCATTTTTTCTCTTATTATTCCTGGGAATAGCAGGGTGCAAATCAAATGGGCAGGCAAAAGAGGAGAGCATGATTAAACCAGGTAAAAATAAGATTTTCTATTTAAGTGAAGGTGACAAGATTTTTGCCTATTTATTTATTCCAAAAAATTATAGAAAAGGTGAAAAAAGACCAGCTATTATTGTTAGCCCACCTGCTAGTGGGGTAAAAGAACAAACTGCTGGACTATATGCTGAAAAGTTAGCAGAAAAAGGTTTTATTACTATTGCGTTTGACCCAAGAGGCTGGGGTGAAAGTGAAGGACACAAATCTTACTTTAGTCCCTATAAAATAGCAGAAGATACTCGAAATGCAGTCAATTACATAAGTACTTTAGAAGAAGTAGATACAAACAATATTTTTAATCTTGGTATTTGTATGGGAGCCGGCATAGCAACTTATGAAACTGCCTATGATTCAAGAATTAAATCTTTAGCTGTTGTTAGTCCCTATCTGGTTACCCCAGATACTTTTATTAAAATGTTTGGCGGTGCTGAAAATATGCGAAGGATGGTACTGCCTGGAGTAGCACTAGCTAGTCAGAAGTATTTTGAAACAGGTGAGAATATGGTTAGAAAAATGGTACCCGAAACAGAAGAAGAGATGAAAACAGCTACTCCGGTAGGTATTGGTATGAGAGAGTATTATTTACCAGGAAAACCAGGTGGTGTACCAAACTGGAGAAACGAACAAAGTTTGGTTTCTGGAGATGCATTGTTGAGTTTTTCTGTATTTCATTATATGCCGGCTCTTGAACCGGTTCCAGTTTATGTTGTTTATGGAGAAAAAGCAGTTACAGCAAATGGAGCTATTCAGTTTTATGAAGTACATAATGGGGAAAAGGAAAAACTTGTATTTCCAGATGCAGGACATTTTGATTTATATTGGAAAGCAGAATATGTTGATCCAGCAGTGGAAGGGATAAAAACTTTTTTTGAAAAACATATTCAAAAATAGTAAAAAGATATGCTTGGTCATATTGTTGCATGGCCAAAAGTTCCGGGAAATACTGGTTTCTGATTTTCTTATTTGATGAAAATTAAATTAGGAGAATAGAATGAAACACGCAAAAAAATTCAAATTCAACAGCAAAGCTTGGAAGATTATAAGTAAAGAATTTGGATTAAACATAGATCATATTTTAAAAAAAGCCCAAATCAGTAAAGAGCTTATGCTGCAAGAAGAGGCCAGTTTAACTGCTGAAGAGTATTTTAGGCTGTGGACCTGCTCAGAAAGTTTTATGGAGGATAAAGCATTTCCGCTACTTTTAATAAACAAAATTACAGCAGATACTTTTAGTCCTCCTGTTTTTGCAGCCTTAAGCAGTCCTAACATGACTATAGCCATGCAACGATTAGCTAAATATAAAAAACTGGTAGGCCCAATGAGACTTGATATTGAAAGCAGTGATAAATTTTTGAATATCAAATTAGGTTGCCTCTATACTGAGCAGCCTATCCCATCTTCATTAATTGCTTATGAATTACTTTATCTTGTTAATCTAATCAGGCTGGGAACCCGAGAGAATATCAAGCCTTTAAAAATAAATACAACAATTCAATTACCATCTATCAATAAATACGAGAATTTTTTTGGTGTTATGCCTGGCAAAGGCAATTTAAATCAAATAACACTTTTAAAAAAAGATGCTTTAAAACCTTTCTTGACAGAAAGCAAAAGGATGTGGGACTTTTTTGAACCTGTCTTAGCTAAA
>JAKSBL010000382.1 GCA_022361115.1 Spirochaetota bacterium
GGTGTTTTTATCGATAATTGGGTTTTTGTATCTCAGTTCAGATGCTATTTCTACAGAAGTATTGATCCTTGCGAGTTCCTCAATAGCGATTGCGCCAATTAACCCGGCATGATAACTGGTACCGCAGGCAATGATACGAATCCTCTCAATATTAAATAATTCCTGGGGAGTCATATTTAATCCACCCAGCTTTGCAGTTCCAATATCTTCAATAAAGCGGCCTGCAAAAGCTCGTTTAATACTTTCAGGTTGTTCAAAGATTTCTTTTAACATATAATCGGAATACCCGTTCTTTTCAATTGCATCGATATCCCAATCGATTGTTTTTATATCCTTATCAATTTTATCTAATTTTAAATTTCTGATTTGAAAATCTTTTTTATTAAGAATTGCGATTTCATTATCTTCTAAATAGACCACCTGTTTGGTAAAACCCAAAAAGGCATTGACATCACTGGCTACAAACATTTCCTCATTGCCAATTCCTAATACTAAAGGACTTCCCTTACGGGCAATCATGATTTGGTCAGGATGATCTATACAAATTGCAGCAATGCCAAATGTTCCTTCTAAAAGATTGACAGTCTGATAAAAAGCTTCCTCAAAGGAATGGTTTTGTAAATTCAGTTCAATCAAGTGAGCAATAACTTCGGAATCAGTTTCAGTACAAAAATGAAGCCCTTCTTCTTCCAGTTTTGTCTTTAAAATGCGATAATTCTCTATAATTCCATTATGAACAATGGACACCTTTTTATTATGAGAAAGATGGGGATGGGCATTTTGATCTGTTACTTTACCATGAGTTGCCCAACGGGTATGACCTATCCCAATGTTACCTTTGATTTCATTGGGCAAGATGTTTTCCATCTCAATAATCTTACCCTTTTTTTTATAAGTCACCATTTCATTGGAGTCGAGAATGGAAATTCCCGAAGAATCATATCCTCTGTATTCCAATCTTCGTAATCCCTGCACTAAAATTGAGGAACACTCTTTATTCCCTACATAACCTACTATTCCGCACATAAACAACCTTTTTTTTTTTTTATTTTATGATAAATTGAATTTATTTAGAAAATTAATGAAGAATATAGCATATTTTGTTCAAAATGACCATTATTCGATAAAAAAAATATGTAAATAATCATTAAAATCATGATAATTGAAAAAAAAGATAACATTTATTATGGATAAAAGTAAAACTTTGTATTCTTTCTCATTCATTTGACATTTCACAAAAAAGTAAAAAAAACTGATTAAGAAAAATTTAAATGTTCCGATGTCTTATGATAAGGCACATAGAAACAAGGATGTTTCTATAATATTAAGCTTTTGAATCAAGGAGGATTCAATGATTATTAATCACAATTTGAGTGCGATTTATTCACATCGACAGGTGAAAACAAATGATTTTCATCTTACTAAAAATCTGGAAAAAGTAGGTTCTGGTTTTCGTATTAATCGAGCTGGTGATGATGCTTCTGGTTTAGCAGTATCTGAAAAAATGCGTTCACAGATTAGAGGTCTTTTAAGAGCTGAAAAAAATGCTGAAGACGGTATTTCTTTGATCCAAACAGCTGAAGGATATCTACAGGAAACTCAGGATATTGTTCAGAGAATTAGAGAATTAGCTGTTCAAGCCAGTAATGGTGTTTACTCTTCAGAAGACAGAATGTATATTCAGGTGGAAGTTAGCCAGTTAATTGATGAAGTTGACCGAATTGCTTCCCATGCTCAGTTTAACAGCATGAACTTGTTAACTGGACGTTTTGCAAAACAGGGTGCTCTCAATACTGTAACCAGTAGTATGTGGTTCCATATTGGGGCAAATATGGACCAAAGAGAAAGAGTTTATATTGGA
>JAKSBL010000710.1 GCA_022361115.1 Spirochaetota bacterium
AGATTATTTGGTAAAACCCTTTGATCCGGATGTCCTGGTTAACAGATTAAAAAGAATTGTTGCTTTAAAACATTGGGAAACCCAGATTGATAAAGGGACAACTCAGGATTTTGGAAAGATGTTAATTGGGGAAAGTTCTTCAATGATAAAAATAAAAAAACTGATAGCTAAAGTTGCAGATGCTCCATCAACCGTTTTAATCACCGGTGAGAGTGGGACAGGTAAAGAAGTTGTAGCAAAAATGATACATAATAGTTCACATCGTTGTGAACAACCCTTTATTGCAGTTAATATTGGTGGTGTTCCTGAAAATTTATTAGAAAGTGAATTATTTGGACATGAAAAAGGGGCTTTTACAGGTGCGGTTGCAAGTAAAGTCGGTTTGTTTGAAAGTGCAGGTGCAGGTACATTAATGCTAGATGAAATTGGTGAAATGCCTCTCCATTTACAGGTTAAACTTTTGCGAGTTTTACAAGAAAAGCAGCTTACCCGTTTAGGGAGTGTACAGAATCACCCCTTAAAGGCACGCATCATTGCTGCTACCAATCGTAATCTGGAAGAAGAGGTTCAGGCTGGGAGATTTCGAGAAGATTTATTTTTTAGGATCAATGTGATTCGGATTGAACTACCCCCTTTACGAGAGAGGCGAGAAGACATTCCTCTATTAGCAGGTTATTTATTAAGTAATTACCAGCAAATCATGGGTAAGGAAAATATTTCCTTTAGTTCTGATGCTATTGAAAAACTAAAATTATATTCTTTTCCTGGAAATATTCGGGAACTAGAAAATATATTAGAACGAGCAGTAATTTTTACTGAAACAGATGAGATTAGAGCTATAGATTTAAATTTACCTGAAGCTCAGACTGAGTATCAGGAACTGCAAAATACATTTACTGAAAAAAAGATAAACATAAAAGATATGGAGAAAGACGCCATAATTGCCGCTTTAACCAAATGGGATTCCAATCGAACAAAAGCTGCTTTAGAATTAGGTATTACCAGACGTACTTTATTAAATAAAATCAAAGAGTATCAATTAAATCTTTAAATATTAATAATCCTGTATTAATTTCATTATTTTTGAAAAAAATCGGTTTATACTAGTTTTTGTATGGAAAGATAATCCATTAAAGTGTGGCTTTTTACTTTTTGCATTAGCTTTGAGTCTGCTTTAATTTTTCGATAGTTTTCAAAGTTCATTTTATCTTGTTTAAATTTTAAGGTTTTACTAAAAAAATCATATAACTTACCCTGATTAAGAAAAATTCCTTTAATGATCTGCTTGGTTTCAGGTATTTCATAAAAATATTTTACGATCAGAATAGCTACTCTGATTTTTAAGGTATGAAGGCGATGATCATCCTTTATCTTTTCTAATTTATCAATACGGGTTAATACTCTTTTTAACATGGTCAGATAATTTTCATTAATTGGATTTCTTGGTTTGTGGTCCAGCATTTTTTTAATTTTTGAAAATTGATAAATATAATTTATTAAATCAGTAGTGAAATAATGATGAATGAACTTATTAATAATATACTTTACTGTCTCTTTTTTTAAATGAATCAAATCATTTTTATAAATAGAATAATTTCTTAACTCATCCAGAACTATTTCGTAAGCAGGAAAATAATAGACATTTTGCTTATCTATTAATGGTTCTATGGCAGCTCGTAGTAAAGCTTTACTATAGGAATTTTCTACTAAATGAGCAGGTTGATGGCGAATAGGCGAAAGAGTAAGGATGATCAGGGGATTTTCTACATGCTGTTTAATAATTTTGATAGTCTCTTGTAAATTCGCTTTATTTTCTTCGAGAGTCAGAGTTTTCTTAATAAATAAAGCATGGGGGAGTTTATGACAGTTAGCTACAATTTTATCCTGGTAATACCAAACAATAGAAGTGCCAGGTGTAATAATAAATACTTTGCAGTTATGGATATAAGAAATGGTTTTTTGCATATTTTCATTGATTTTTGAGAGACATTTTTTTATGTCTTTATAATCAAATCGGGTAGTATGGTCAGGGGAAAAATAGATCCCGTTTTCATGTATTAATTCATCTTCATGATAATATTTTTCTTCAAATAAATGTTTGATTACCTGTTTTATAGAATGAGTATTATATAGGGTTCCAAAAGGATTTGACTTTATATTTATCCCTTGAGCTTTTAGGTATTGGGCAATCTCATTGGAAAAACAGGAACCAATACTAAAAATAGAATGATTTAATTCAATAAGAGTATCGTTTTTTTTTATATTTACTTTTGTTCTTCGCTGCATAATCATCCTAAACCATTATTTAACTACTCTACATAAATCTATTTTAATTTAATTTTAATATTTTTTCATTATATTTTGCAATTTGAAAAAAAAAATACCCCTTTTTTGATAATATATTATAATTAATGAAAAATGGATTCTATACATACTAAATATAAAAATATAATCCATCAAAATGGTATGAACATACCAGATCAAAGCTTCTTTTAGGGAGAAAAATTTGGGTATTCAATTAGGTGTTTTAGAGTCAAATAAAGTTTTATTACATAAAATTCTGGATATTCTTGGAAATGTGTATGAGGAAAATAAAAAAATCATTGATCCAATATCAGTGATTCATATCAAAACCATTGATCAGGCAATTGATTTTATCAAATTTGAATTTCCAGAGTTTTTAATTATTAATATGGATGATAAAAAACTGGATTCTATGCAATTACTGGAAGTGATTGAAAGTGATCCCTGGTTACATTCGACTGGATTAATCATCCTGTATGAAAAGGTTTTAGAAAACCGCTCTCAATTGCTTAATGAATTAAATATTATGTCTTTTCTTAAAGAAGATGAGATTAATTATCAATTACCCAAAATACTAAAAATAATACTAACCAATACACAGGTATTAGTTCAAAAAGATTTGTACAAAACAATTTTAGAAAAAAGATCTGGATCTTTTGAGATTGAAAATGATCCATCTATTGTAACTTCTTATGTAAATATTATTACTTCTACTTTATTGAATGAGAAATATATTAATCAAAACAAAGCTCATGGATTAAGAATCGCCCTGACAGAATTACTGATGAATGGCATTGAACATGGGAATTGTGAAATTACTTTTGAAGAAAAATCTGCTTTTTTAACCTCTGGTGGCAATATTAATGAATTAATTCATAGAAAATGTAAAAACTCTGAAATTGCTAAAAGAAGAGTTTATCTGGATTATGAGTTTACAGAGGATCTTTTAAAATTTACTATTCGAGATGATGGAGATGGTTTTGATCATTCAAAACAGAACTATAATCCAGAAAATGAAGAAGATTTATTAAGAGAACATGGCCGGGGAATCTTTATGACTGAGATGTTTGTTGAAAGCCTTACTTATAACGATAAAGGGAATGAGGCAACTATTTTGGTCAAGACAGACAAGGAATCCAAATCCATACCTGTTGGTTTTGTGGATCAAAAAGAGTTACATGTAAAAGCTGGTGATATTATTTTTAAACAAGGAGACAAGTCCAACCATCTGTATTATATTGTAAAAGGAATATATGAGATTGAAGTACAAGGAAAAAAGATTGCTGAATTAAAACCCAGTGATATCTTTTTAGGTGAAATGTCTTTTCTCTTAAATAATGTTAGAGTAGCAGCTGTAAAAGCAAAAACTGATGGAATATTAATAGAAATTGCTAAAAATTCATTCATTAATATTATAAAAAAATATCCAAATTACGGGTTATTTCTTTCCAAGTTGCTGGCGAAGAGATTAGAAAAAACAAATGAATTAAAAGTTCTGTCCACTTAGTATTTTAAGTCCAGATAATACTTGCTAATAAATTTTGACATTCAAGAATGGAAAGATTATTGGCAGCATCAGCAATGTTCACTAATTTATGTTCGTTACCCTTTCGTATATAAACCAGATTATATTCTTTGATTTGTAAAAATTTTTCTTTATCAATAATTTTATTTTCAAAAAGTTTTTTAGTAAAAGGAATATCATCCAGATCAACAGTATTTCCTCTGTCTACAAAAACAAAGTCAAGCATATCAAAAAGGGCAGTGAGGTGGTTATGAGAAATATGATAAGTCCGTCTGATTTTTTCAAACCAGCTTAGATTTTTTAATTTGTCTTCATCAATAATTGGTGTGTTTTTATCATTTTTGATATTTAAGAAAATAGATTGGTCAATATCTTGAATAGTAGTATTAGGATCTTTTAAGCGAATGACAATAACAAAAATATTGGTTTCCGGTGTATAATTATTTAAAATAGCAGGTATATCATAATTCACTACATAGTAATCATCTATCTTTTTTATTGTTTGGCCATAAACACGTAAGAAGTCTTTTTGATCAACTATAATATTGAATAATTGATCAGGCTTTAAATTAAGTTGAATCAGGGATTCAAAAGCACCAATGATGTTTGCTTCTTCAAAATTAATATGAAAATAATTCTCAATAGTATTAATCATTTCCGAGTAGCGAGCAATTTCTGCTTTTCCAAACATGGCAAATTTATATTCTGTAGAGTAGTGTTCTAAAATCAAGGCATTCTGGATAAAAAGCCTGCCATTTAAATTAGCCAGATAAATAACATCACCAAAAGGTTGGACTCCCAGTAAAATGTCCTTTTCATACTTTACAAGATTTGTTCGGGGTCGTACATAAATAACAGCTGTAGGAAGAATAGCATCTATAGAGTTTTGATAGTTAATCAAAATATCGGGTTTAACTTCAATCATTTTAGATATAAACTGATTCAGGCAAATTGTGATTCTTGTAGAATAAAAACTATCTCTATTAATATTCTATCATGAAAAATTAAAAAATGTTAATAATTTTATATAATTTGCGAAATATTTATTATTTTAGCTGAAACTTTTGAGATCAAATGAAAAAAAAATCTAAAATTGGGTTCTATTTTAAAAAAAATTATTACAGATGGTCAAATTGACTGATATAATTTATTCTTCG
>JAKSBL010000446.1 GCA_022361115.1 Spirochaetota bacterium
AAGTTATTTTTTATCCTCCTCAAGCTGAGAAATGAGCGATTTTTCACCACGACTCGAAAGATTTAGGCTATCTTCATGAAAATAGATCTGACTTAAGACTTCAGATAGCTTTTTTTGAGGGCCTTTCCCATGAATCATGAAAAAATGATTCACTTGTGAATGCTGATCTGCCCACAACTTAATCATTAAATCATCATATCCTTTTTAAGGTTAACAATAACACTTTGTACTGGATAATTTTGATAGAGCTTAACTTCTTGTACATCAAGTACTGTAGCTACATCAGGATTTTCTATCAACAACTCACTTAATCGATAGCATCCTGCTAGCCCTGAAATCAGTCGGTTTTTTCTTACAATATATTCATATTTTTTTGTTTCATTTTCTTCCTGTAACGAGTGCTTTTCTTTTTTTTCTATCATTTGTTTTTTATCATCTGGTTTTTGCAGATACTGCTTTAAAAAACCGGAGAGTATTTCATGATGGATACCATCTAAAGATAAATCATAAATTTTATTTGCTATAATTTCTGGCAGATCAGGCAATTCTATGACCCTATTGAGTTTTAAAAAAAGTACACCTGGGGTTAAAAGTTGCAATGAGATATGAAATGACTAAAAGCGGAAATGATGTTTTAAAAAAATGAAATTATTTTTGTCGGTTTTTTTGAATTAACGAAAGGAGAAATAATAGAAAAAGGATAATGACTATTGTTGCACCAGAAGGAATATCCAGATGATAGGAGATAAAAAAGCCACTAATCGTTGCAATCTCAGAAAGTACAATACTGACTAGTATTGCTTTTCTAACACTATGACATAGATTTAAAGCTGTCAGTCCCGGGAGGATAAACTGGGCAGTAATTAAAATGATTCCAACTATCTTGACTGAAACGACAATATTAACAGCAATAAAGATCAAAAAGAGATAATAGGTTAATTTCACTGGTATTTTGTAAACATATGAAATTTCTTGATCATAAGAAATATAAAATAGTTCTTTATAAAAAAAGAAAATAAAGAAAAAGTTTAAAACAAACAATAACATGAGTTGCAGAAGATCCAAATTCGATATCAATAATATATTACCAAATAGATAACTGGCTAGATCCAGAGTAAAACCTTTTTTTAAGGAAATAAAGATAATCCCAATAGCCATGGATACAGATAGAAAAATAGTGGTAATATGGGTTTCTTCGATTTTTGATTGCTCTGAAATCATGCCAATAATGATAGCTATAATGACAACAAATAGAATTGCCACCAGATTAAGTGGCCAGCCAAAAAACAATCCAATACCAATTCCTGCAAAAGAGACATGAGCTAAAGCTTCTCCCATATAAGATACTTTCTTCAGAACGACAAAAGGAGAAAGCAGAGAGATGGATGCTGCTGAAAGAAGGGCACCAATAAAAGCAATTGTCAAAAATTGATATTGAAAAATTTCTAAAATCATATTCATATAAATCTCATGTAAAATGAGTAAACCCTTTGTAAGTACTTATTTTCTTTCTATAATCCTGATTACTTCACCATATGTTTTTTTAATCACATCAGCTTCCAAAAGTTCTGGATGATCATGACAATGCAAGGTTTTGTTTAGACAGACCAGGGAAGTGGAAAACTTAATCACTGTATTGATATCATGAGAGATAAGAAAGACCGTTTTCCCTTCCTGGTTAAGATCTTGCAGCAGCTCATAAAATTTGGCTTTGCCACTGTTGTCCACATTTGCATCGGGTTCATCCAGAAAAATGTAATCCGAACCGGTGATTAAAGCTCGGCCCAGTAATACTCGCTGGTATTCACCTCCCGATAAATTCCCAATGAGTTCATCTTTTAAATGATCAATTTTCAGCTGTTTCATAATATCCAGAGCAACCATCTTGTCTTTTTTATTAAAAAAACTCAGTAATGGTTTTTTGCCAACTAGTCCCATCAGGATGATTTCCATAGTTGTTGCCGGAAAATTGTGATCAAATTGTTCTTTTTGAGGGACATAACCAATTATATTTTTTTTATGCCACTGCATTAATGGAATCCCTTCAATATAAATACTCTTGGCTGTTTCTTTTATTAAACCCAGAATACATTTTAACAGGGTTGATTTTCCAGCTCCATTAGGACCTATTACAGAAACAAATTGGCCTTTTTCTATTTGTAATGTAATGTTCTGCAGGATTATTTTATTATTTACCGAGTAATTCAGATTATTAATCTCAATCATTGTTCATCACTCTCTTTGCATTTATTACAAATCCCTTTTACGAAGAGGGTTATCCGGCTTACATCATAAGGAATATCCAGCTTTTTAATAAAATCTTGCTCATTCTCTTTTAAATCTTTTAAGCAAATGATTTGATCACAACTTTCACATATAAAATGGCTGTGTTCAGGTTGATGTTCACAGGCAGATTCATAATATTGCACCCCATTTTTTTCAACTACCTTTCGAATAATGTTTTTTTCTTCAAATATCTGTAATATTCGATATATGGTAGCTAAATCTATAGCCAGGATATGTTGAATATCGTCAAATAATTGTCCGGCACTAAATGAAGAGGCCCTGGTTAATATTAGATTCAGTAGTTTTAATCTTTTTTCTGTCGCTTTTAAATGAGATGATTTTAAAATATCCTTTGAATTACAACAAAGTTTCACCTCCGTATTTTCCTCATCAATTAGTTTAGCAGGGATTTTTTAATAACTTCCCAATTTTTTTCAATAATTTCTTCAGGTTTCTGTACCTCAAAATAAAAACCTAGTGGATCCAAAGTCATATACTGAAGCTCGAACTCTTTTGCTAAAACCTTTGCTCCTTTAGGATTTAATTGAGGTTCGATAAAAATGGCTTTTATCTGATGATCTTTTATTATATTCCCGATTTCAATTAATTCCTGGGGAGTTGGTTCTGAACCAGGCGATGAAGTTATCACTCCTGCTTTCTCAATAGAATAATTTTTAAAAAAATAATTAAAAGCATCATGAAAAGTTATAATCTGGATATCAGAATAATTGTTTCTTTCAGAAATAATTTTATTGTGCAATTCATTAAATCTTTGAATGAGTATTTCCAAATTTTGTTGATAAAAATAAGTATTTTTCTGATCTATAATAGCCAATTTATCAACAATCCCTTTAGCTATGCTAGTAAGGTTATTGATATTAAGCCAGATATGGGGATCTATTCCAGTATGATGGTGCTCATCATGTTCATCATGTTCATCATGTTCATCATGTTCATCATGCTCATCATGCTCATCATGCTCATCATGCTCATCATGCTCATCGTGTTCATCAT
>JAKSBL010000505.1 GCA_022361115.1 Spirochaetota bacterium
ATAAAAAGATACCAGGAAATTGCTAGTTTTACAAATGGAAAAGACCATGTAACCCATCAAATAGCAACTCAAATTTTAAATGATGAGTTAGAACATGAACAGGATATCGAAGACTGGATTAATGATATTAATGTAATGAAGGAAAATTTTAAAAAACTACGAGTTTAAGGAGGAAAATATGGATAAAGTAAGTAAATGTCCAGTAACAGGTGCAACTAGTAAACCAATGGCCAGCTCAGGTACTTCGAATCAAGACTGGTGGCCCAATCAGTTAAACCTTAAAATTCTTCACCAAAATTCTTCCTTGATTAATCCTATGGATGAAAAATTCAATTACAGGGACGAATTTAAAAAACTCGATCTGCAAGCTATAAAAAAAGATCTTTATACATTAATGACAGACTCTCAGCAGTGGTGGCCGGCTGATTATGGCCACTACGGCCCTTTATTTATCCGTATGACCTGGCATAGTGCAGGAACCTACCGCACCAGTGATGGACGAGGTGGTGGAAATACAGGCAATCAACGTTTTGCCCCCTTAAACAGCTGGCCAGATAATGTAAATCTGGATAAAGCTCGCCGGTTGCTCTGGCCAATCAAGCAAAAATACGGCAGAAAAATTTCCTGGGCTGATTTAATGATTCTGGCAGGCAATTGTGCCCTGGAATCAATGGGATTCAAAACCTTTGGTTTTGCTGGTGGCAGAGAAGACATCTGGGAACCAGAAGAAGATATTTACTGGGGAACAGAGACCGAATGGCTTGGAGATAAACGTTATTCTGGAGATCGGGAACTTGAGAATCCCCTTGCAGCAGTCCAAATGGGATTGATTTATGTAAACCCGGAAGGACCTAATGGTGAACCCATACCAGCTAAGTCAGCCCATGATGTCCGTCAAACCTTTGCCCGTATGGCAATGAATGATGAAGAGACCGTTGCCCTGGTTGCTGGAGGCCATACCTTTGGTAAATGTCATGGTGCAGGAGATCCGTCTCTGGTTGGTCCTGAACCAGAAGGGGCCAGCATTGTAGAAATGGGACTTGGCTGGAAAAGTAGTTTTAAAAGCGGAAAAGGAGGCAATACCATCTCAAGTGGCATTGAAGGTGCATGGAAACCAAATCCTGTAAAGTGGGATATGGGTTATCTGAAGGTAATGTTTAAATATGAGTGGGAACTGCTAAAAAGCCCTGCCGGTGCTTATCAGTGGCTGGCAAAGGATGTGGATGAAGAGGACATGATAATTGATGCACACGATCCAAACAAAAAGCATCGCCCCATGATGACTACAGCAGATCTTTCTCTCAAATTTGATCCTGCTTATGAAAAAATAGCCCGACACTACCTGGAAAATCCAGAAAAATTTGCAGAGTCTTTTGCCCGGGCCTGGTTCAAGCTCACCCACCGCGATATGGGCCCTCCCTCACACTATCTTGGACCAGAAGTTCCCAATGAGGAACTGATCTGGCAGGATCCAGTACCCAAAGTTGACCATGAGCTGATAAATGCAGAAGATATTACTGAACTGAAGAAAAACATCCTGGCCTCTGGTCTTTCTGTTTCTCAACTAGTGTCTACTGCCTGGGCTTCAGCATCTACTTTCCGTGGTTCAGATATGCGTGGCGGAGCAAATGGGGCACGTATTCGGCTGGCACCGCAGAAGGATTGGGAAGTAAACCAGCCTGGCCAACTGAAAAAAATACTAGACAAGCTGGAAGGAATTCAAAAGAAATTCAATAGTTCTCAAACAGGTGGAAAAAAGGTATCTCTGGCAGACTTAATTGTCCTGGGAGGATGTGCGGGAATTGAAAAAGCTGCTAAAGATGCAGGCAATGATATATCCGTGCCTTTTACACCTGGACGAACGGACGCGACACAGGAACAAACCGATGTCCATTCCTTTGCCGTACTTGAACCATGTGTCGATGGTTTCCGTAACTACGAGAAAAACAAATACACCGTTTTAGCAGAAGAATTTTTAATTGATCGTGCCCAACTGCTTAATTTGACAGCGCCTGAGATGACGGTTTTAATCGGGGGTTTGCGTGTTTTAGGTGTCAATTTTAATCAATCTAAAGATGGGGTATTCACCAAAAAGCCAGGAACTCTAACAAATGACTTTTTTATCAACCTCCTCGACATGGATACAGAATGGAAAGCCATATCAAAAGAGGAAAATGAGTTTGAAGGCAGGGATAGAAAAACAGGTAAAGTAAAATGGACTGCTACACGAGTTGACCTTGTTTTTGGTTCCAACTCCCAACTTCGGGCACAGGCAGAAGTTTATGCTTGTGAGGATTCTAAAGAAAAATTCCTTCAGGACTTTGCTCAGGCATGGGACAAGGTGATGAATCTTGACCGCTTTGATTTGATCTAAATGATTATTCCGGCAACAAGAGTGATCATCTTATCACTGGCAAATATAGAATTATCAGTTTTACATCTTACCAATAAAAGTATATAATAATCATCTAATGTAAAGAGGTGATTATATGTCAGTTAAACTTGTTGAGGTTACAAGGGATCCAATTGTTGAATGTTATCATTATGGTGATATTGCTGTAGTAAATAGTGAAGGGCAACTCTTGTCTTATGCTGGTGATGCTAATTTGTTAACTTATTCTCGATCATCCGTCAAACCTATACAGGCCATTAATGTTTTTTTAAGTGGTGCTCAAGCTACTTTTCAGTTTACGAATTCTCAATTAGCAATTATGTGTGCTTCCCATTATGGAGAAACATTTCATATTAAAGCAATTCGGGAAATTTTAAATAAAATTGGCTTAACTGTAAATCATTTGCAATGTGGAGTGCAAACTTCAATAAACGGAGAATATGCTCTGCAGTTAGCAAAAAATCAAACAGAATTAACTCCTGCATATAATGACTGTAGTGGCAAACAAAGTGGAATGCTAGCTGCTTGTGTTGCAAAAAAATATGATATAACTGACTATTTAAATCCTTCCCATCCTGTTCAAAAAGAGATAAAGAAAATAATTTCCAATATATGTCAAGTTGAGGAAGATAAACTTATTATAGGAGTAGATGGTTGTACAGCCCCAGTATTTGCTCTTCCATTATATAACAGTGCTCTTGGAATTGCTCGTTTTGCTGATTCAGATAAATTAGGTCCTGAATATGCAACAGCCTGTTCCCATTTATTTAAAGCTATTAATGCACATCCTGAGATGCTAGCTGGTACAAATGGTTTTTGCACAGAATTAATACGTTTAACCAATGGAAAATTAATTGGAAAATTAGGAGCTGAAGGCGTTTATTTAATTGGTATTAAAAACCATGGCATTGGGATAGCTATAAAAATAGCAGATGGAGGATTAAGAGGAATTTCTTCAGCAGCTGTATCTGTTTTAGAGCAATTAGAATTATTATCAAAATCAGAGTTGGAAAATTTAGCAATGTGGAAAGTTAAAGATAATTTGAATACAAATAAAATGATTGTTGGTAAAATTAAACCTGTTTTTACTTTAAAAAAGGTATAAATTTTATTATTGCTATCCAATTAAAATAAAAAAAATATTAAAAGTTAACAGCTAAGAAAAATCACATCTGATTATAAAAAAATACTTCCTGATATATCCTGATTTTTTCTTTTTTGCCGGAAATTTGTTGACAGTGAATGTAAAATTTCCTAACATTAAATTACTTTGGAAAAATCACAACATAAGATCCTACTTGGGATAATTATTTTTACCTTAGCTTCGTTTATCATTTGCGGCTGTATCATTGACGGTCTTGCAAAATCATGGATGGGTTTCCTGGATTTACAATTGATGCCTGCCAGACTGATCAGTGATTTCATTGAATTAAGGGGAATTGGGGCAGCCTTTATGAATGCCGCCCTGGTAGCTCTTTTAGCCTTAGTAATCATTCTCGCAACAGGAGTTTCCCTTTCGGGTGTAACTTTTGCTACAGTATTTACTGTTCTGGGTTTTGGATTATTTGGTAAAACACCATTAAATGTTTTACCCATTTTTTTAGGAGTATTTCTATCCTCTAAGATTGCCAAACGTTCTTTTAAAGAATATCTGGTCATTGCTCTTTTTGGCACAGCTCTCGGCCCCTTTGTGAGTTTTGTTGCTTTTGAAATCGGATTATCCTTAACATATTCATTACTTTTTGCATTTGGCGCAGGAACGATAGTAGGATTACTGTTACCAGCTTTAGCCGTTTCTATGTTAAATATGCATCAGGGATACAACCTCTATAATATAGGTATGACTTGTGGTTTTTTAGGTATTTTTTTAGCCTCCCTATTTAAAATAAGGGGAATTGAATATGCCAAACTTTCTGCATGGTATTCGGAAAGTCACCCATTGCTAATGTTCATTTTGCCAGCTCTCTCGGTTATTTTGATTATAGCTGGCCTTGCTATTGATAAAAAACTCATTCTTAAAAACTGGATAAAAATTTTAAAAGTACCAGGTCAGCTTCCTTCAGATTTTTTTTCAATATCCAGCCTTGGTTCCGGTTTTTTTAACGCCGGATTAATGGGATTATTGGGTTCTGGCTTTGTTTACTTCACAGGCTCCCATTTTAACGGACCTGTACTTGGAGGTGTTCTCACCATAATGGGGTTTGGAGCATTTGGTACACATCCCAAAAATTCTATTCCAGTTATGACTGGAGTCATTCTTTGTGCATTTTGCTTTGGACAGCAATTGAACTCTCCTGGTGTTATCCTTGCGATTATATTTAGTACAACCTTAGGACCTATCTCTGGTCAATTTGGATTTCCTGTTGGCCTAATTGCCGGTTTTATCCACATGGTCATGGTCTCACAAACCGGTACATGGCATGGAGCAATGAATCTATACAACAATGGTTTTGCCGGAGGATTGACTGCCACATTTTTAGTGGCGATTCTTCATTGGTTATCCAATAATACCAATTTCTTAAAAAAGAAAGTTAAATAAGGATAATATATGGATAAAAGAGAATTAATTCACCATCTCATATGTGAAGTATCAGCCTATGTACTAAAAAAAGAACCGATGAGAATGGTTGTTTCCCTGCATCAGGAGGAGGATGGTTTTCACTTAGCAATTATTGATGATAATACTTATTCTGATGATGAGATCAAAGATATTGAAAAGGCTTTTAACAGCGAAAAACGGCCGGAACTAGCCGGCTATTACGGAGAAATGACAGGACAAGGTTTCTTTGGAAATTTTCGCCTCGATTTATTAGGCTGGAAAGTTAAGCACGCTGATATTAAAAGAGTGAACAAAAAAGGGATCAATATCAATCTTTGGATGGGAAGCGAGCGATTTCAAAGTGATAAATTTACTATTCCTTCAATCGATGATTAGAATTCAAAAACAGAATTATTTTCCTATAAAATGGCTTTGTTAGTTTTTTTAAAGTTATGTAACTGGCTCCCTTACCATTCCCCATTGCATAAGATTGATGGTTGGTAGTTCTATTTCAACTGTATCCAGGGTATTTAATAAGTACGGCAATGTCCCACTTGAAACTGAAAAAAATTTTAGCTGCTGCAAATCAACTGAATTACCCCCCCTAACATTGCTGCTCAAGTACTCAGAGGTTCATTAAATACATTTGGTATTGTATTCACTAGACTAGCGGAAAATGCATTTATTAATCCCTTTTATAGTGAAGTATTATGTGGGATATCTACAGTTATTTGTAAAGAAAAATTTCATATGCAAATTATAGCTTTTGATCAACCAGAAGATGAAAAAGCAGAAATTAAGCAATTACTTGCAAGTGGCAGAGTGGGTGGTTATCAACAAGCACTTATTTTTCATGGTTTAGAATATGATAAAGATCTAATCTTATATACGGATTATACCAATTCAGCAACCAAAGACATGATATTAAATAAACTATCGACTCGAAAAGATATCACAGCTGTTATTGCTGAATTATATAAATGGAGAGAAGCAAAAAGGGGATCTGTAAAAAATATTCATAATTCTCAGACCGAAGCAGCAATAATATTAACTGATATTACTATTAAGCAAGCAGAGCTCATGGCTAAAGTAATAAACAGCATGACAAAAGAACAAAAAGATCAAACTGTCTATATGGATAAATATTTAGAAACAAGAGCCCTAATAGCTGTTGAACTCATGAAATTATTAGAAAACAAAGAGATTTATTATTTATGAGATTTTTATGTTCATCTACTACCTTTCTACCATCATTTTTAATAATTTTGTATTGATTTTACTACCCTTGGTCGATGTTAAAATTCAAATTTGATATTACAATTTCAATAATAATTAATGATCAGGAGAAAAAAATGAAAAAAATAATTTTTTTTTTATTAACAATAATTTTTTTACTTATATTTTTTACAGGCTGCCCTGTGCAGATTGATAACAATAATAATAATGATAAGAAAACTACTCATACTCCTTATATGAATAATCTGGATCTTGATAAAATAATCAATCGAGGCGGAACTGAAAAAGATAGATTTGAAAAAATAATCGAGTCAGATGATTATTTTACAGCAGTAGGTTTCTCAGCTTCTGATTTGACAGGATTAGGTGGGAATAATACAAAAGGAGACAATGATTTTGTTATTGCACAATTTGATAAAACTGATTTAACTCTGTCAAGAATCAATAATTTTGGAGGGACAGAATCAGATAAATTTTTTGCAGTAATTGAGTCTGATGAACATTATATAGCAGTTGGAGAATCAAAATCTGATTTAAGAGCATTTTCGGGTGGATCAGATAATATGGCACAAAATGATTTTGTAATTGCAAAAATAAAAAAATCAGACTTATCACTTGTCAGCATTAACAATTTTGGACAAGCAGCTGATGACCATTTTACATCTATAATTGAAGATGAGAATCATTATATCGCTGCCGGTTATTCAAAATCAAATCTCTCAGGTTTTCCAGGCGGAACTGATACAACAGGAGCTGATGACTTTGTAATCGCTAAATTAAACAAAACAGATCTATCACTTGTAAGTATTAATAATTTTGGAGGAACAATTGGTGATTATTTTTTTTCAATGATAGACTCTGAAGAGCACTGTATAGTTGCCGGATACTCTGAATCTGACCTTAGGGGATTCACTGGCGGTAGTGATGCTGTAGATTTAGATGAATTTGTTATTGTGAAAATAAAAAAATCAGATTTATCAGTTGTAAGAATTAACAATTTTGGCGGTACAAAACAGGATAGACTTTTTTCATTAATAGAATCAGAAGATTATTATATTGCTGTTGGCAGTTCATACTCTAACCTTAGCGCATTTGCTGGTGGAGGTCCACAAGTGGGACAAGAAGATTTTGTCATTATAAAATACAACAAATCTGACTTATCACTGGTACATTTAAACAATTTTGGTGGAACCTCTTATGATAAACTATTTTCAGTAATTGATTATTCAAATTATTATATAGGAGCAGGATATTCTTCATCTGACTTAAGCGATTTACCTAACGGAAATGATACAAATGGAAGGAATGATTTTGCGATTATCAGATTTAATAAATCTGATCTATCATTATCAAAAAGTAATAATTTTGGTGGAGATACATTTGAATATTTTCATTCAATAATTCTATCAGATACTGATTTTATTGCAGTAGGACGATCCAGGTCTGATTTAAGAACAATTGGAGCTAACAATACAGCCGGAGACGATGACTTTGTAATTTCACGATTTAAATAAAGAGCGCTAGGAGATATCAATAAAACAATTTTTCAACACAGGGTAGCTACTCTGTGTTGAAAAAAACAATCCACAAAATGAAAAATAAGCTATCGACTCGAAAAGACATCACAGCTGTTTTTGCCAGAGATGATATTATTGCAGCCATTGTTTATGAAGCAGCAAAAGAAATAGGCTTACGAATTCCTGAAGATATTGCAATTGTTGGTCATAATGATTTATATATTGCTAGGTTACTCGAGCCGAAGCTAAGCACAGTACATGAACCAATTTTTTGAATTGGGATGCTTATTAAAGAATCATTCTAGGATTTCATAAATAGATAATGATGTAATAAAAAAAGGAATATATACATACTCTAATTTATTACTTTTAATATATAAATTTCTCCTGTAAAATCACCACAAGTATCATGTCCATCACAATCTGTTCCTGAATAACCAGGTTTTAAATACAACCCGCAATACAATAATTCATCTCCTTGTCTAATTTGGCAATGATCATCATCATATACCATAGCTGTTAAACCTGGAGCGCTGGAAGGATATTGAATTAGATGAGAAAAATCTTTTTGATCATTTATTTTCTTGCCAAAATAAACCTGTCCTGGTTGCTTGTTTTTTAATATTTTAATAATATAACTAAAGCCTTGTCCCTGTATATGAAACTCTTTGGTTTTTTCGTGGTAAAAAATGGGCATTTATCAATTCCTATTACAATTTTTTTTACTTTAATATGAATAACGAATAATTATATAATATTCAGCCGCTATCTTAGTAAGATAGTATATATTAATCATGACTAACCTTTTACTGCACTATCAACCATCCCTTGCACAAAGTATTTTTGTAAAGCCAGATATAAAAGGGAAATTGGTAAAATGGCTATCAAAGCTGCTGCTGCTGCTGCTCCTAAATTGGTTGAGGATTGGGCAAAAAAGGCGGATACAGCTAATGTCACCACCCTCATGTGGGGCGCCTGTAAAATATATAAAGAAAACTGAAAATCATTCCAGATAAACACACCAGTTAATATAATTACTGTGGCAGTAACAGGCTTCAAAAGTGGTAAAATGATTCGAAAAAATATACTAAAGGTGTTACAACCATCAATTGTCGCAGCTTCGTCCAGACTGATTGGTATAGTTGCAATGAAATTAGTATATAAGAATATACTCACTGGTAACTGAAAGGTAGTAACCACGAGAATTATCCCCCAATAACTGCTGATCCCCCCTATTCTGCTCATCATGGTTACTAAAGGGACTAAAATACTGAGAGGAGGAATGATCATTACTCCAATTACAAGTAAAAGAATTGCTCGATTTAATTTGCTCTTATTTCTAGCTAAGGGGTATGCAGCCATTGCGCCAACTATCGTAACTAAAACTACTGATATTCCTGTAATGATAACACTGTTTCCAATTGCCTGAAAAATATGCGCTTTTTCGATTGCTTGGATAAAATTTTCAAAATACATTTTCTTTGGAAAGCTCCATCTGGAGCTTAAATCTGTTTTGGGTTTAAGTGCAACAATCATGACAATATAAAAGGGAATAAAGTGAAAAATGGCAATTCCAATTGCCAGCATCGATTTTGTAAGGTTTTTCAATTTCATCAGTACTCCACCTCCTTACTTTTAAAGTAGGATTGCAACATAAGGCTGGCCAATAAGATAAGTACAAATAAAAGGATACCCATTGCAGAAGCATATCCGGCAGATTGATTTTTAAAATAGGTATAATCAATCAAGGTAGATATGGAATGACTAGAATATCCTGGCCCGCCATTCGTTAAGGCTTTAATCACATCAAATAACTTCAATCCACCAATTAAATTGAGGGTGACACTAGTTATGATAGCCGGTACGAGCAAGGGCAATGTAACATGGCAAAATTGATTCCATTTCGATGCTCCGTCTATATCAGCTGCTTCATAATAAATGGCTGAAATTCCCTGCAACCCTGCTAGATAAATAACCATAGATATACCGACAAATTGTAATGTATTGACACCAACAATTATCCAGACAGCTCTATCCCCGTTAGCCAACCAATCCAGTTTTTCCAAACCTAGAGCCACTAGAATATCATTGAGGGCACCATAATTATACTGAAATAACAGATACCACATATAGCCCATTATAACTGGAGCAATTAATACAGGCAAATAGATCATGATTCTGGCAAATGTTCTCCCTTTGAAATTTTGATTTAAAAAAACGGCATATCCCAATCCCAAGACCTGTTGAAACAGAGTTGAACATAATCCATAAAGTAAAGTATTGAAAAAGGCACGAAGCATATTTTTATCAGTAAACATCATGATAAAGTTACTCAAGCCGACCCAATTGTATTTCTGAGAAAACCCATTCCAATTAGTAAAAGATATTTTCAAACCCATAAAAAATGGATAAATAACAAAAACACTAAACAAGAAAAGAGCAGGCAAATACATGAGGTTCATTAAGTTTTTATGATTCATTTTTTTAGTTATCCACACATAATCCTCCAATCTGTTTATAATATTAATAAAGCCTGATTTATCCAACTCATCTTTTAAAAGAATTTGATTTAAAGGAGAATCATATTTTGGAAATAAAAAATAAATCAGGCCATGAAATTAGTTGCTGAATAATACTTTAAAATCAGCCTTCATCTTCTGTGAAGCCTCTATTGGTGACATTTCACCCGCTAAAATTCCTGTTCCTGTAGAACACATAGTATCCCACATACCACTAGGGAGAAATTCTCGATCAAAATAAGGATAGGCTTCTACATTTTTCCACAATTCATAACTATCAGCAAGTTTTCCAGTATCGCTGGTAACATTAATTAATCCTGCTGGTATACCATTAGCAGTAGCAATCTTAGACATTACTTCAGGTTTTGCTAAATATTGCAGTAGCAATTTTGCTTCCTCAGGATATTTTGTATCTTTCCAAATTCCAAGGGTTGTTCGTTCTCCAGAAATTAAAGTCGGTTCATCTCCATCATAGAATGCTGGAACTGGAAAAAAGCCTAATTCTGCTTGAGGATTATAAGTTAAGGCTTCAATATTGACATAATTCCCATAAAACTCAAAAGCCACACTGCCTTCTGCTAATGCTCTGGCTGAATCCGGGTAAGTTGAAGTTAGCATATCAACATTAAGATATTGATTGTCTTTAAGTTTTTGCATTAATTCTGCTGCCAACTTCCAGGTATTTTCATCAAATTTTCCAGATTTCAGCTCATCACCTTTATAATTTTTTTCATCTGTCACAAAGATGGATGGTGCAACCCAGTCAAAAAAATTACCAACAGTCCAGTGATCTTTTCCACCCATATGAACAGGAGTAATTCCAATCTGTTTCACTTTATCCATAGCAGCAAACATATCATCCCAGGTTTTTATTTTTGTTACATCAATACCTGCTTTTTTCACAACATTTTTATTATAAGCAACACCAGCTACATCTACATCTAAAGGTAATACATAAATATGGCCTGCTTTATCTGTAATAACTGGTTTAATTGCAGGATGAAGAGAATCAGCCCAGGGTTGATCTTCTAAGGGCATTAGATATTCACTATACCTTAAAACCGACCAGCCATGAGTGGCCCACAAATCAGGTAAATCATTAGCAGCCATTTTTGCTTTCATCAATGCTTCATATTCTGAGCTACCCGGAATGAGTTCAACTTTGATATCAGGATTTTCCTGCATAAAACCCTTGATTGCATTTTCAATTTCTGCTGTAACAGCTTCTGATGACTGAAAATTTACCATAACTGTCAATTTGATTTTTTCACTAGAATCGCTTTTTTTACAGCTAAATACCAAAATAGCAATAGATAATACAACCAAAACTTTCATAATTTGTTTCATCTTGAAACCCCTTTCAAAAAAATATTTTATTAGTGCAGGGCACTTTATAACCAATTCCTTTAATATAAAGATTTATGTACACGTGTACATAAAATGACAAAAAATATCAAATTGACTTAACACTATCTCTTTCGACAACAAAAACATTAAAATCTTTATGCTGAATATACTCCTGCTGATTGATCATTTTAACCAAATTTTGAATACAGAACTCTGCAATTGCTTTAATTGGCACTAAAATGGTAGATAGTGAAGGATTTAAATATTGACCTGCTGGATGATTGTCATAACCAATAACGGAAATATCATCAGGTATTTTTAAATATACTTCATGAATAGCTTTGATTACACCAAAAGCAATAATATCATTTGCAGCAAAGATAGCAGTTGGTAATCTATCAGTATTTTTTTGCAAATATGTTTTCATTGCGTTATAGCCACCCTCTTCAGTAAATTTTCCATCAACTAATAGTTGATCATCAGGAGTAATTCCAGCATTGTTCAGTGCTTTACAGTAACCAGCGATCCGTTTACTACCAGACAACCTTGATTTTTGTCCAAAAAAATGGGCTATTCTTTTATGACCTTGCTTAATTAAATAATCTGTTGCAATAAAACCGCCTTCTTCATCATTAACAAAAGCAGTGATTATATTTTGTGGAGAAATACTATTTTTTATAGGATAATCAATCATTACTAAATTAAAATGACTCTCAATTAATTGGTCCAACTTTGCAATATCTTTTTGAAAACCAATAAATATCCCTCCTGATAAAGTTCCGTTTTTAAAATCTGCATCCAGTTTTTCATAATCTTTAGCATCTATGATAATATTAACCAATACTTTATGATTGAGTTTATTTGCTTCACTAATGATTGCTGTTAAAAATGACATAAAGTAGGGCGAATGTTGAGCTATCCAGGGATTTTTAGATATACTACTATAAATATCCGCAATAAAAATTCCAATGATTTTACTTTTTTTACCCACTAGATTTTGTGCTGAGGTATTGGGAATATACCCTTGCTCTTTTATAATTTTCAGAACATGCTCTCTTGTTTGGGGTGCTACATTGGGATTGTTGTTAATTACACGGGATACAGTTCCCCGTGATATTCCTGCCAGCTTAGCAATTTCACTACTGTTTATTTCTCTATTATTTTTGTACACGTGTACATAATATCATATAAATTCTTGAAAAGTCAAGAAAAAAAAAAAAAAAAAGCAAAATTTAATATCATAAAATAAAAATTTTTCGGAAAAGTTACTAAAACTCAAAAGGATCAGATAATATCACGGAAAAAATAATTTATCTGATATAATTGTTTTAAAAGAATAAAAACCCTGCAAACAACGCTATTACGTCACTTACAGGGCTGGTTATTTCTATTAAAATGGAGATGGCGGGAATCGAACCCGCGTCTTGAAACGCTTTCAGCTCCCTCTACATGCTTAGAAATTGTTTAACTTCTTATGAATGAAACTGGAACAACTTCAAACCCGATTACATCCAGCAGCCTTAAAATGATCCTCCACTACGATAGGCACCATAATGGATTATCCCTGTTTTTCTGACGGTTTCTATAAATAGTACAGGGCAAACTCTTTATAGAACCGAGCAGCTAATTTATTATGCTGCTAAAGCTAAGTTATCGTTAGCATTTATTAAAGGTGCGGCTTTTTAAGTGTACCACTCACTGCATGCAGGACACTGAAGAACAAAATCCCAATCGAACCCAGTGCATCCCCTCTATTTTAAATGTAGTAGCCAATATAACCTAAATTCTATAAATTTGCAATCTTTTTACAGTTTATTAAATAAAATTAAATTCCTGTTGCTTTTTTGAGTTATTTTGCTACATAATTAATACAAAGTTAACACTCCTTCAATATATTGCTTGTTAATAGTATTTTTTTACTGCAAAAGACTTTAGGGGGTAATATGAATAAACCATTAAGAAAAGTTCCTCTAATTTATTCAAAAAACCAGACAAAATCAAATAAATTCTTTTTTGTTGTTGGACGAGGACGTTCAGGAACTACCTTACTAGCCTCTATGCTAAATTCTCACCCCGGAATTGCTGTACCACCAGAAGCTTTATTTATCATGACCCTTTATTCTACTTATTGCCATATCAATAGGTGGACCACAAAAAAACTATTAAAATTTTATGAAGATCTAATGACTGAGGAGTGGTTACAAAACTGGAATCTCGATAATGAAAAATTAAAAAAAGATTTACTTGCCTGTAAAGGCCAGACTACATTTAGTGAACTTTGTAAAATTGTTTATATGCATTACTGGCGTGCTTCAAAAAACAATGAAAACCTGGTTATTGGAGATAAAAATCCGCAATACTCTCTGTTTGTCGATGTTCTCATTGAGTTATTTCCTGATGCCCAGTTTATTCATATTACCAGAGATTATCGCGACAATATTTTATCCTTTAAAAATGTCCGTTTTGATCTTAATTTAACCTCAGCTTTAGCCCATCGCTGGAAAAAATATAATCAAATGATCTTAAAAATGAAGGATAAATATCCAGAAAAATTCCTGACTATTCGCTATGAGGATCTGGTAGCAGAACCAGAAACAACTTTGAGAAAAATCACTTCTTTTATCAGTATTGAGTACCATTCTGCCATGCTGGATTTTCATAAGAACCAAACTCAAGAGCTTCCCAGTTTTCATAAAAATCTAAAAAGGCCGATAGTAAAGCAAAATATCAACAAATGGAAATCTAAAATGTCAGCAGATGATATTGAACAGGCAGACTATATTTGCGATAAAACCGGAAAACTTTTTGGCTACTACCCAAACCGCCCTTTACGTCCCTTCTTTCTATTTTGGAAAACCCTATTTGGCAGAATTTTGGGCAGCTGCTCAATGGTTGTTGAAAAAGGTTATTTTTTCTTACCAATTTTTATCAGTAAAAAAATTGCTTCAACTTACCGAAAAATTATCCATCAAAGTAAGTATCTTAAAGATGTATAAGAAAGCTAGTATTTAACCTGCTATGACTCATCGGTATCAATATTACATTCAGTTCCCTAACGGAGATAGACAGCCGGTTTACCACTTATTAAACAAAAATGACTTAGTAGATATAAACGGAAAGATTATTGAACAATTGGATCTGAGGCAAATTACTTATCGAGTAAAAAAAATTCAGGTTAAAAAAAGTGATTTTATCATTATTATTTATCACTTGAAAATGCTGAACCGCTTTGAAGTGGAGAAAGCAAAAAAGAAAAGAGTGGAACTTGAAGAAAAGAGCAAGAAAAAAATAGACAAGGTATATCAAGATCTTGAAAAAAAAACAATCAGGAATAAAGAGAAAAAAAAGCGGTAATTATTCTTTACAAATCAATTGATAATCTGCCTGAACCATCATTTTTACCAGTTCATGAAATGATGTTTTTGTTTCCCAACCCAGCTCTTGTTTTGCTTTAGATGAATCACCTAATAAAATATCAACTTCTGTTGGACGAAAATAGCGGGGATCGACTTCCACTAAACATTTCCCGGTTTTTTTATCATAACCTTTTTCGTTTTCCTGTTTGCCCCTCCATTCAATTTCCATATCCAGTGCTTTAAAAGCTAATTCTGTAAATTCACGGACTGAATGCGTCTCTCCGGTAGCAATAACAAAATCCTTTGCTTCTTTATATTGAAGCATTAACCACATGGCTTCAACATAATCTTTAGCATATCCCCAATCTCTTTTAGCATCAAGATTACCCAGAAATAATTTCTCTTGCTTGTTGCATTTTATTGCTGCTGCTGCCATGGTAATTTTTCTGGTTACAAAAGTTTCCCCTCTCCGAGGAGATTCATGATTAAAAAGTATCCCATTACAACCAAAAATATTATAAGCTTCACGATAATTTTTTGTAATCCAAAAGCCATATAATTTAGCAATACCATATGGTGATCTGGGATAAAAAGGTGTATTTTCATTTTGAGGTGTTTCAACAACCTTTCCATAAAGCTCACTGCTGGAAGCTTGATAAAATTTTATTTTTTTTTCCATTCCTAATAAACGTATTGCTTCCAAAAAACGTAAAGTTCCCAAGGCATCTACATTGCCAGTATATTCTGGAGTTTCAAAAGAAACCTTAACATGGCTCATTGCTGCTAAATTATATATTTCATCCGGTTCGACTTGCTTTAACAAGCGAATGATATTTGTTGAATCGGTTAAATCTCCATAATGTAGAAAAAGATGTACATTTTTTTTATGTGGATCTTTATATAAGTGGTTAATTCTATGAGTATTAATTAAGCTGGACCGACGAATCATCCCATGAACTTCGTACCCTTTTTCTAATAAAAACTCTGCTAAATATGATCCATCCTGACCAGTGATTCCTGTTATAAATGCTTTTTTCATTGTGTGACCTTTTTTATTATATTAAATAAGTTAGTAATCCAGTAAAGATATTTGCCTATAATAGATCAATAATAGCATACTGTCAACATGATTCCATAGTAGATAATCTATTTCTTAATATATAGAAAAACAACTTTGCTTCGTGCTATTAGTTGACATTAAAGCAAAAAAGAGATAAAAAAAGTATATTCATTTTATTTTTGGATTTATTAATGAAAAACATTGCGTTAATTGGTTGTGGCCGTATTTTTAAAAGACAAAAAGAAGCAATCCTGATAAATAAGGAATTTAAAATTACCCATGTTTGCGATATTGTAGAAGAAAGAGCAAAAATAGCTGCTGAAGAGCTTGGCTGCCGGTATGTAACAGATTATTGTCAGTTACATGGAAAAAACATTGATGTTGTATCTATCATGACTCCCTCTGGATCACACCCCAGACATGCCATTGAAGTAGCTGAACAAACAGATATCCCTAATATTATTGTTGAAAAACCTTTGAGCCTTACTGTTAGAGAGGCTTATGAAATGATTAATCATATTGAAAAAGCCGGAAAGCGTCTCATTCCAGTCTATCAAAACCGTTATAATCCCTTAGTTGCTTATATCAAGGATTTGATTGATAGTAATAAACTGGGAATTATTTATCAATTCATTTGTAATATCCTCTGGAACCGCAATGAAGAGTACTTCCAAATAGATTGGCATGGTACCAGGGAATTGGATGGCGGAGTCTTATATACTCAAGCGAGTCATTATGTTGATATGATCCATTTTTTCTTTGGTGAAATTGAAGAAACAAAAGGGTTAGGAGGAAGCTTACGCAATTTAGAAGTTTATGACTCAATTTCAACTGTTTGTCGTTTTACCAATGGGGTGATTGGTAGTATCAATGCAACAGTTAATACTTATCCTCAAAATTTTTGTACAGAGTTTACTATTATATCAGAAAAGGGAACCATCCGTTTATCCGGAACCAATTTAAATACTATTGAATACTGGAATGTAGATGGAATGGAAAAACCAAATATTGATTTTAAACTCGACCATATTTATGGAAAAGGCCATGATACTCTCTATCAATATGTTGCACAGGAAGACTGGACAAAATTTCCTTCAAAAGAAGATGTTTTATCTGGAATTCAATTAATGGAGAAACTAAGTTATTAAAATAACAGCAAAACCAGCTCATTCATATTTTAAAAAAATCAGGAGAATAAAAGAATCTTAAAGCTATGAGATAAAGTATCTTATAGCCTTTGATTTTTACAAACACAATTATGAAATTTTGTGATTTAAATAAACAATATAATCTGTATCAAGAAGAAATTGATGCTGCTATTAAAAAAGTGATTGCTAATACAGCTTTTATCAATGGTCCAGAAATTAAAGAACTGGAAACTCAACTAGCCAATTATACTGGTGTTCAACATGCCCTGGGTTGTGCTTCTGGAACAGATGCGCTATTAATTCCATTAATAGCTCTGGATATCCAACCTGGGGATGAAATAATTGTACCTGCTTTTACTTTTTTTGCTACAGCAGAAATAATAGCCCATTACAGAGCAAAACCTGTCTTTGTTGATGTTGATCCAGTGACATTCAATCTTGATCCAAATAAAATTCACAAAAAAATCACTAGTAAAACCAAGGGGATTATTGCTGTTAGCCTTTACGGACAATGTGCAGAGTTTGACCAAATTAATGAAATTGCCAACCAGAATGGATTATGGGTTATCGAAGATGGCGCTCAATCTTTTGGAGCAGAATATAAATCTAGAAAATCCTGTTCCTTAACAAAAATCGCAACAACTAGTTTTTTCCCAGCCAAACCATTGGGATGTTATGGTGACGGAGGAGCTATTTTTACTTCAGATCATCATATAGCAGAAAAGATGCGAATAATCCTCAATCATGGCCAGGAAGCACGTTATAAGCATAAATTTATTGGTATCAACGGCCGTCTAGATACAATGCAAGCTGCCATTTTAATAGTGAAATTGAAACATTTTACAGAAGAATTAAAGTTGAGAAACCGGGTTGCAGAAAACTATACCAGCAAACTAAAAAAAATAGTAAATACTCCGGTTGTTTTAAATCACCATCATTCAACCTGGGCACAATACACAATTCAAGTTGATCAAAGAGACCAATTAGCTCAGTATCTGCGGGAAAATGAAATTCCTACTGCTATCCATTACCCTATTCCACTCTACCGTCAAGAAGCATTCGGTTACCTCAATGAAGACTCACAAGAGTTTCCTGTCTCTGAAGAACTTAGTCAAAAAGTACTATCCTTACCAATGCACCCATTTTTAGCAGAACAAGAAATCACTAATATATGCAATGTGATAAAGGAATTTTATCATGGAAAATAGCTATTATGTACATGAATCTTCCTATGTTGATCAGGATGTCACTATTGGTCCGGGCAGTAAAATCTGGCATTTTTGCCATATCCTTTCCCAGACGACCATTGGCAATAATTGTTCTCTCGGACAAAATGTTATGGCCGGTCCCAAAGTCAAAATTGGAAGCAATTGTAAGATCCAGAACAATGTTTCTCTCTATGAAGGGGTAGAACTGGAAGATGATGTTTTTTGCGGCCCATCAATGGTTTTTACAAATGTCAGTAATCCTCGCGCCTTTATCAACCGGAAAAATGAATTTAAAAAAACTCTTCTAAAAAGAGGATGTACCATCGGCGCCAATGCAACGATTATTTGTGGTGTGACGATTGGTCGCTATGCATTGATTGCAGCAGGCGCAGTGATCACAAAAGATGTACCAGATTTTGCCCTGATGACAGGGGTTCCAGCCCAGCAAAAAGGATGGGTTTGCTGTTGTGGAAATACTTTAAAAATTTCTGAATTAAATAAAATAACCTGTCAATATTGTGAATCCAAGTTTGAATTAAAAAACAATGGTCTTAAATTACTTTAAAAAACAACAATATCATCTTCTCCAATATATTCCCCGTTTTGAACTTCAATGATTTCTACTGGTATTGCCCCTGGATTTGCCAGACAATGCTTCACTGATTTGGGAATAAAAATACTCTCATTTTCATGAAGGTATTTTTCCTCATTACCAATTAACACTTTAGCTGTCCCTTTAACAACAATCCAGTGTTCACTACGATGATGATGCATTTGTATTCTCTGTGAGGCATTTTGATTGAGGACTATTTTCCTGATCTTATAGCCACTGGCCTGGTCCAGAACCGTATAATGGCCCCAGGAACGATAGGTAGTCACATTTTCCTCAATTTCATGCCGTTTTTTCTCTTTTAATAAATCAACAATTGTTTTTACATCCTGAGCTGATTTTCTATCACTAACTAATACAGCATCAGCTGTTTCAATTACAGCAATATTATCTAATCCAATAACTGTCGTTAGATTTCCTTTGCTGATGACTAAACTATCATTAACATTATTGGTTTCAACATCTCCGATAATTGCATTATTATTTTTATCTTTTGGTAAAAGTTCATATACAGAATCCCAGCTGCCAATATCATTCCAGCCAACATTAATGGCTTTACATAAGATATTATCCGCCCTTTCCATAACTGCATAGTCAATAGATATACAGGTTAATTGCTGATAATTATTATAGGCTCTCTGATAATCATTATTGAGTATAAATTGTGCAAGCTCTGAATAATATTTCTGAAAGGCTTGAATCATTGTTTTGATAGAAAACATAAACATTCCAGAATTCCAGAAATAATTTCCTGCAGAACAATACTTCTTAGCTGTTTCTAAGTCTGGTTTTTCTACAAAACGGTTTACTTGAACAAAGGTCTGTTTTTTTTCATGCTGACACTCTATATAGCCATAACCTGTTTCCGGATGGGTCGGACAAATACCAAAGGTGATAATATTATCTTTTGCAAAGGGAATAGCACTTTCTACAATTTGCCTGAATGGTTCTTCTTGAGAAATTAAATGATCTGAAGGACAAAAAAATAAAATTTCATCCTCTTTTACTTTTAGTTTATCCCTTAAATAAATAATGGTTAACGCAATGGCTGGTGCAGTATTTTTTCCACAGGGTTCAGCAATGATATTTTGATCATATGGGATTTGCAAAGCATTTTGCATATGATCATTTATTGTGTAACGGTAGTTATCACCAGCAATAACAAATACATCATTAGCTTTAGTAAAATGAATTAACCGTTTTGCTGTTAATTGAATCAAACTATCTTCTGATAATAAGTTTAAAAACTGTTTGGGATATTGTTTTCGAGAAAAAGGCCAGAGTCTGGTCCCTGATCCTCCAGCCAGTATTATTGATTTCATATCATGCTCTATCGATAAAATTTAGTTTTATTGTTTTAATTTAAAAAAAAATAACAATTTTCTATTTAGTGAAAATGATTTAAACGCGATA